>JANXVQ010000206.1 GCA_025351545.1 Spirosoma sp. | reverse complement strand
GAACGAGCTGGCAAACAAGGTGTTGAAAAAGTATATCCGCACCCAATCGATCTCAACGTATTGCCTCACATCGACGTTTTTCTCGACAATGGTTATACCAAGGAGGAGATGAAAATGGTCAACGAAACCAGGAAAATAATGGGCGATGACTCAATTCAGATAACGGCGACAACGGTTCGTATTCCAACTATTGGTGGTCACTCAGAAGCTGTAAACGTCGAGTTTGAAAATGAGTTTGACCTAAGCGAAGTGGTTGATATCCTGACCAACGCCGAAGGCATCATCGTACAGGACGATCCGGCTAATAAAATTTACCCAATGCCCTTGACGGCCCACGGTAAAGACGAAGTATTTGTTGGCCGTATCCGACGCGATGAGAGCCAGCCCAAAACATTAAATATGTGGATCGTGGCTGACAATCTCCGAAAAGGAGCCGCTACCAACGCGGTGCAAATCGCAGAGTATTTGATGAAACACAATTTAGTGGAAAGAGAAGAAGTGGCTGCATAATCATTCTTGCTGCCTGCTTATCGAAAGTCCTGTTTAGCTTATTGCTGAGCGGGACTTTTTACGTAAATTTAATGACAACCGAGACACCTAGTTAATGAACCCGAATCCTGTTATCCAACTCCAGGCTGTTTATAAATCGTACGGGTCAACACCCGTTTTGAAAGGCATTGATTTGAGCGTTTCATCCGGTCAGATCGTGGGTTATATTGGTCCAAATGGGGCAGGAAAATCGACAACGATCAAAATTCTGATTGGTATGCTACCCGATTATACGGGTGAGGCCACGGTATTAGGCATGGACGTGAAAACGCAGTCGCTCGACATCAAACGTCGAATTGGCTACGTTCCCGAAAACGCAGCTTTATATGACACGCTGACGCCAATGGAATATCTACAATTTATCGGACAGCTTTATGATTTAGACACCATTCATATTGAACGTAAAGCACTTGAGCTATTGCGCCTGTTTCAACTTGGCGATAATGCCAACGCCCGAATGACGACTTTTTCAAAAGGTATGCGTCAAAAAGTTCTTCTCATTTCAGGGTTGATTCATAATCCTGATGTCATTTTTTTGGATGAACCATTATCGGGCCTGGATGCCAATGCTGTTGTGTTGGTGAAAGAAATTATGCGGCAGTTAGCTAACAGTGGCAAAACCATTTTCTATAGTTCGCACATCATGGATGTGGTGGAGAAAATTTCGGACCGGATCATTATTATCAATCAGGGTCAGATCATTGCCGATGGCACCTTTGCCGAACTACAGCACCAGCGTCCTGAATCGCTCGAACAACTGTTTGCTCAACTTACAGGCAGTGATGGACAAACGGGCATAGCCGAAGAGTTTATTCACGCGCTTAAAAACTGATCGGTATGACAAGCCTTATTTTGTGGCTCCTTGACCGGGTGCAATCCTTATTGCGACTGTTAGGCGCTGATTATGGCCAATTGCGGGCTATTGTGCAGGTAAAATTGATGATGGATAACCGCCGGAGCGTCGTTAGTTTGGGACGATATGGTAAATCATCGGCGGAGAGCAATAACAATTTCACCCGTATTTTAGGCACTTATGCATTCATTGGTGGACTAATTAGTTTGGCAATGCTGGCAACGCCAGAGCGAGACAGGCTATTTTTTTCGCTTACTTTGCAGTTCTCCTATATCATGGCCTTATGTGCCATGACACTCATCTCCGACTTCTCATCGGTCATTCTGGACTCCTCCGATAATCAGATTATTCTGCCCCGGCCTGTCAGTAGCCGAACCCTGTGGATGGCTCGTATTGTACACATTACCAGCTATTTGTTCGCCATTGCACTATCTCTATCGGTGGGTGGCATTCTGGTAGTTTCGTATCGATTTGGTCCACTTGCAGGACTAGCTTTCCTAGTCATGAGTTTGTTATCGGCGGTGTTAATGGTCTTTCTGACCAATGTATTTTACCTCGTCTTGATGCGTTTTATCAGTGAAGAAAAGCTTCGCGAGGTTATCAACTATTTTCAGATTGTGATGGCCGTATTATTCTATGGCGGTTATCAACTTTTGCCTCGCCTGATCGACTCCCAAAATATATTAACGCAAGCTGTCGAGCATAAATGGTGGCATTACCTGATTCCACCAATGTGGATGGCGGGCACGGTTGACACGCTTATTCAACCCATTCTGGACTCAACTCATCTGATTTTTTGGGCATTAGCACTGTTCATGCCATTTGCTGGATTATGGTTTATAAGCCGATTTTTAACAGCCGATTTTACGCAAAAACTAAGCGTCATGGATACTGAAAGTCGTTCAGAACCAACTACTCTGTCATCTCAACAGGCACAACTGGGTAGAACAAATTGGCTAGAGCAGTTATCGGTCTGGTTCACAAATAATCCTCTCGAACGAGCTGCCTTTACCTTCACATGGCGTATAACTGGCCGAGACCGTAAATTCAAACTCAAAACTTATCCACAGTTAGGGTTTGGGCTTGCCTATGTTATAGCTATGTCTTTCCAAAGCCGAAGTATTGGCGCGAGTGGCTTTTTTTATCTCTTCGCTCTTTATTTTGCTGGTCTCTA
>JANXVQ010000332.1 GCA_025351545.1 Spirosoma sp. | reverse complement strand
CTTCTTCGGCACAGGTTGGATTTTGAGAAGCGATGGTGAGGTATGACTGCTTCTCAAGAGCCACCTCTTCGGCATGACATGGTCCGGCAATAACTGCCATCCGCCCTACCGAAACGCCATATTTCTCACTGACCCAATCGGTTACTAGTTGATTCGCTCCCGGAATCATGCCCTTAATAGCCGACACAACCGACTTTCCATTGAAATGCTCGGGTTTTAGGCCAGTTAGCGCATCGCCTACGAAAGCTGCCGGAACAGCTAAAATAATGTAATCACTATCTTTAAAAGAATCTCGTATTTTAGTACATACCTTCACTTTACGCGTGTTAATCTGCACATCGCTCAGGTAGCTTGGGTTATGGCCGAATTTTTTGATGTGCTCCGCATCCGATTTTTTACGAAGCCACCATTTAACGCTGACGTTGTTTTCGGAGAGGATTTTGACAAGCGCGGTTGCCCAGCTTCCTCCACCTACCATCGTCAACCGAATAGGTTGGGTTACTTTCATCAGGTAAAGAAAGGAAGAAAGCTGTTGCAGGACAAATTTCGCAGACGTAGCCAGTCTCTATAATTAACCGAAGGCTAAATTGTATTCCTCTAAAGAAGTCTTTAGGATTGAGACGTACTATTTTTACATATTTGTCACTTGATACCTAAAATAGCTTTGTAAGCCCACCACCTTAACCACTATGGAAATCTTTTTACTCATAATCCTGATTGTTCTGATTATCGTCGCGAACAACAGATTCGGCGATGTCAAACAGTTAATCAAAGACCAGCACACCGACATCTATAACCTGCGTACTGATCTATTCGCATTCCGGGAGGAATTCAACAGCAAGACTAATTCAACCCCGGTTAGACAAACCCCCACAGAAATCTTAGCTGAGCCAATTGCTATCGTTATACCCGTGGTAGCACCGCCCATTCCTGAGCCACAACCCGTAATTGAGATGATTACGAGTATAGACATCGAGCCTGAACCAGTTCCAGTGCCCTTGCCGGTTCCTGAACCAGTCATTCCTGTTGAGCTTAAACCCTCTTTTATTCAGCGCTTTCTGATAGAGAACCCTGATCTGGAAAAGTTCATCGGCGAAAATCTCATCAACAAAATTGGCATCGCTATTTTGGTGGCCGGTATTGGCTATTTCGTAAAGTTTGCCATCGACCAGCAATGGATTAATGAAATTGGCCGGGTGTTGATTGGTGTGTTAGCGGGCGGATTACTACTGGGACTGGCACACCGCCTTCGGAACACGTTTACGGCTTTCAGTTCGGTGTTGGTAGCAGGCGGCTTGTCTGTGCTGTATTTCACCATTGCCATTGCGTTTTCTGATTATAAGATTTTCAGCCAAACGACGGCGTTTATCCTAATGGTGGTCATTACGGGCTTTTCGATCTTGCTGGCTATTGCTTATAACCGATCGGCACTGGCCGTAATGTCGCTCATTGGCGGATTTTCTACACCCTTTATGGTGAGCACAGGCCAGGAGAATTACGTAGTTCTGTTCAGCTATCTGCTTATTTTAGATGTTGGCATGCTGGTGCTGGCCTATTTCAAAAAATGGAACATCGTTCATTTTGTAGCTTATGGATTCACCGTTTTGCTCTATGGCATCTGGCTAGACTCGGAAGTGCTGAATTCACACCACGCCCCTTATAGTGGCGCATTGATTTTCGCTACGTTATTTTATGTGGTTTTCATGGCCATGAACCTGATTTACAACCTCAGAAATCAAGCGAAGTTCTCGGCAGTGGAAATCAGCTTATTGATGAGTAATACGGCATTCTATTATACTGCCGGCATGTTAATTCTGGCGGATGTTAATGAAGGAGCCTATCAGGGACTGTTTACGGCCGGACTGGCAATCGTAAATTTCGGCATTGCTGCTCTGCTTTACCGACGTGGAACAGTTGACCGAACGCTGATTTACCTGCTAATTGGCTTAGTCATCACCTTTGCCAGCTTAACGATTCCGGTGCAGTTAGATGGGAATTTCATTACCATGTTCTGGGCATTAGAAGCCGTTCTATTACTGTGGCTGGCGCAGCGATCAGGCTTGACTTTGCTGGCAACGGGAGCCGTACTTATCATGGGCCTGATGCTGATAAGTTTGATAATGGACTGGTCGGCGCTGTACGTTATTGCCTCTGTTCAACCACCATTACCAGTCATATTCAACAAAGCGTTCATTACCAGCCTAGTTGCTATTGCTGACTTAATAACGACCCATCGACTACTGCGCCATCAGGCAACACCGTTCCAGTTCTGGCTAGGTCAGTTGAGCGTATCGGCTTACCAACGCACAATCGGCTACATAATCGTTATCATTACCTATTTTTCTGGTGCTTGTGAGATTGATTATCAGGCCGCTACCGCTTTTGGGTTTGGAGACAATCGTACTATTTTACTGGGTGTTTATAACCTGTTTTTTGTCGTCGGACTTGTACTTGTTGCTCAACGTTATGCCGTTCGAAATTGGCTGATACAGGCCACTACACTTGGCGTTGTTGCCTTAATTTTATATATGACGTTTTTCGACCCGGCGGTGCATGATTTGTTAGGTACTTATTTTCAGGGTAACGAAACAAGTATTATCGGCTATCCGGCTCACTACCTGAGTTTGGTTTGCGTAATTGTGCTTTTATTTCTACTGCATAAGCTGCGTTCCTCATTAGAACCGCTTCATCCGCTCATTAACCGACTCTGGCCCTGGATTCTAGGATTCGTGCTGGTCTATACGGCCAGTTCGGAGTTATTTTCTCATGTAGTCTATTTTAATTTTTCGGAAACCGATCTACCGAAATTACCTGATCAAAAAATTGTTGTCGCTACCCGTTACGTCAATTTATTGACACAAATCAACAAAGTGGGGTTACCGATTTTGTGGGGCGTTTGCGCCTTCGCATTCATGTATGCGGGCCTAACGCGTCGTAACCGCCAGTTCCGAATCCTGTCGCTCAGTTTATTTGCACTGACGCTGTTCAAATTATTCTTCTACGACTTACAAGGCATTTCGGAAGGCGGACGGATTGCGGCATTCATCTCGCTGGGTGCATTGCTACTGATCATTTCATTCATGTATCAGCGCATCAAGCGATTAATCCTTGACAATGATGCTGCTCAACCCGCTACCGAAGAAATATGAAACCCTTACTAATCAGACCTATAAGACTCTTGAAACCTTTTAGGTCTATCAGTTGTAGAGTGCTCTACCAAACAACAGCCTTCTTACTTATTACGTCGGCAACAAAGGCGCAATCGTTCCGGTTTCGGGCCAAAATTGAGGCTATTCAGCAATCTGGTTATCATCGGATTCAACTGCCCCCAACTGTAATCGGCCACTTGAACGCAACCCTGACAGACATTCGACTCTATAACGATAAGCAACAGGAAGTTCCGTATCAGCTTATCCAGGAACGGCCTGTTCAAACTACGTCCTTTATTGACTATGAAGTAATTAGTAAATTATCTCGTCCACGTATATCGACAATCTTAATTATACGCAATCGGTCCAAAAGTCGAATTCGTTTACTCGACATTGTCGTTAAGAATACGAATGTGGGCAAGAAAGTCAGGCTTAGTGGCAGTTCCGACCAACAAACCTGGTATGCTATCGACGACAATGTCTGGCTCGGTCCCACGCAGAGCAACGCAACGACAACAGACACCAAAACGATTAACTTTCCGCTAAGCGATTACGAGTATTATCGGCTGGATGTCAATGATTCACTGAGTACACCGTTGAATATTATGCGGGTTGGATATTATGACCAAAAAGCATCAGCAGGTACTTATTCGGCCATTCCTGACCTTGCAATTTCGCAGCGCGACAGTAGCGACAAACACACCTACGTACACCTAACCCGAGCTGACAATGCCCGTTTTGACAAACTCGCCATCACGATTAGTACGCCGACTCAGTACCGTCGGCAAGCCGAACTTGGACAGTTTCGTACTCGAAAATTAAAGCGGGGTCGGGTTGAAAGATGGTTCGAGCCAATAATCTCATTTGAACTGAGTTCCGCTGATAGCAACGTGGCATATCTGCCTGGCCTAAGAGCCAAGGACCTGTATATTGCTATTGCTAATGACGATAATCCACCACTAAAAATTGGTAGTGTTCGGGCGTACCAGCTAACGACATTTTTGCTGGCAAACTTAAGAGTCGCTTCACCCTACCAGCTTCATTTCTCAGCTGGCAATGTCGCGGCTCCAGCTTATGATCCAACACCATTTAACATCAACATGCCTGATAATGTGCCGATTATTGGTGTAAATCAGGTAACCTCAAATCAGGCTGACAATACAAAAACAACGTCATTTTTCACGGATAGCCGGATTATCTGGTTGGCATTAGGACTGGTGTTATTGATACTGGGCATTATGTCGTACCGGATGCTGCGGGAGATGGGGAAAGCAAATCAGGAACCAAACTAATCAAACCTATAAGGTTTTTGAAACCTTATAGGTTTCCAGCGCCTGCTCCATAATCGCCCGGATATTTGTTTGCAAACTCAAAGGTGCCAGAACGATTACGTCCTTGCCAAATGATAGCAATTGAGCTTCCAGTTCACGGTTGAGGTCAACAACTAGTTCGACCTCCAGACTACCGTTGGGAAGTTCAGTTTCTTTCTGTTTCGGGTGTATCTTTTTGGTTTTTACGTAATTAGCTCGATTTTTCGTAAATCGAAGCAGCACCGTCTTCGGCTCTTGACCGCTTTTAGTTACACCAATCAGATGCTCAAAATATGTTATGCCATCAAAGAACCGGGGATGCGTAAATACTTCGCTCGTCTTATAAAATGACGTAATGCGATCAAGCGGCAACGTCTGCGGAGTTTCCCGGCCCGACTCCCAACCAATCAGAAACCAGCGGTTGTTGTATTCTTTCAGTAACAGCGGAAAAATGTGTCGTGTGTCTGGCGCTTCCTGTTGAAAGGGCTGGTACGTTACTCGCAGGTAGTTCTGTTTTTGGATAGCATTGTACAAACCAATCAAATGATGCCTGCCGATTAGCTCTGCCGTATCGAACTCAATGGCAATGTTGGTTTCTGCCCTTGTTAGCGCTACCCGCTGTTCAAGGCGAAGTAACAAATCTTCTAATCCAATGAACTCTTTCGTGCCGGTCAACTGACGTAATAGCGCAAGGGCTTCATTCAGGCTACCCAAGGGCGAATCATCCAACCCCTCCAAAATCGAATACGGGTCCTCATAATAATAGCCATGATGTTTATTGGCTCGCTCGGGCAGGGGCGCATTCAGTACTTCGCGCAGGAATTTCAGATCGTTCATTATCGTGCGTTTGTCTACGCCGGGGTCTACTTCCCGGCAACAATCTGCCAGTTCTTCAGCCGAATATCCCCGACGGCTCTTTCGCAGCACTTTATGAATCTCAAAAATGCGTTTCAACTTTAGCCCACTCCCATCTCCCTTTGTCTTCATCGGTTGGATTATTCGCTCAGTTTATTTTTCCTCAAAGTAAATAAAAATGTAGTTGATAGCCGTATTCTTGTGGCATAAACCAACCAAAAAACTACGTATGACGACAACTACCGACACAATTTTTGACCTACTGCCCTTCTCGCCCACGACTGAACAGGCCAAATTTCTGTTCGAGATCGAAGAGTTTATGGAGTCTAACGAGGATTTCTTTATTCTGTGTGGCTCGGCGGGTACGGGAAAAACGTCGGTAGCGAAAGCGGTGGTTGACTATCTGACCAGCAAACAGATACCGTGTCGGCTATCGGCCCCAACAACTCGCGCGGCCCGCATTATTGGGCGCAAAACCCAACGGGAAGCCCGCACCCTGCACAGCCGGATTTACCTGATCGAAGCACTCGCCGACGGGCGAGTGCAAACCTCATTACGCATCAACAACGACGAAACACCCACACTTTACATTGTGGACGAAAGTTCGATGATATCGGATCGTGTTGGTGATGACGACAAATTCATGGCGACGCGTGGGCTGTTGACCAACTT
>JANXVQ010000139.1 GCA_025351545.1 Spirosoma sp. | reverse complement strand
GTTGGTGCCGAAATCCTGGCGAATCTCGACCAGACAGAACGGACCAATTTGCTCAAGCTATTTACGTCGGCCGAGATTGCGCCGTTCATCAACCAGATGGACTCCGACGATGCCGTAGACGTATTAAATGAGCAGCCTATTCAAATCCGGGAAGAAGTAATTGGCTTTCTGGAAGACCGCGAACAGGCTCGCTTTATTCTGGATTTGCTCCATTATGATGACGGTGTGGCGGGTAGCCTGATGCAGAAGGAGCTAATCCGAATTAACGTCAATCTGACGGTTAATGCCTGTATTGAAGAAATCCGCCAGCAAGCCGAAAACGTCGAAAATGTGTATGCCGTTTATGTGGTAGACGATGTTGGTAAGCTGCTCGGTTTAGTGTCGCTGAAGAAAATTGTACTGGCCCGGAAAGACGCCAAAATTGCCGATATCTACGACGAGGACATCGTTTTCGTGGAAACCTACCGGCCGGTTGCCGAGGTGGCTGAGGTGATGCAGAAGTATGACCTGGATGCCATCCCGGTTGTGAATGTTCAGCAGCGCCTTTTAGGCCGAATCACAATTGATGATGTGGTAGACGTTATTACCGACCAGGCTGAAGAAGACATGCAGTTGATTTCGGGTATGTCGGGCGAGGTGGAAGAGGATGACAGCGTTTGGCAACGCTCGAAAGTGCAACTGCCCTGGCTCGTAGCGGGGGCCTTTGGAAGTTTAATGGCGGCAACGGTTATTAATGGATTTCAGAGCGAATTGGGGAAAATAGCGGCTTTGGCGGCTTTCATCCCGATTATTGGATCGACGGGCGGAAACGTCGGTATCCAGACTTCGTCGCTGATTCTGCAAAGCCTGGCCGATACGTCGGGATTGAGCACAACCCTTGGTCGGCGACTGCTACGAACGTTGATGGTCGCCGTTATTAATGGACTGGTTGTTGGATTAATTGCCGGAACGTACACGTTCATTATTGGTGAACCAAGACTGTTTTTTGTGGTCGCCAGTTCTCTGTTAGCCGTGGTGTTACTAGCTTCTTTTATGGGCACCGTAACGCCTTTGTTACTCAACCGCATTGGCATAAATCCGGCCGTTGCGTCGGGACCGTTTATCACAACTGCCAATGATTTGATTGGTATTGGCGTCTATTTTCTAATAGCGCAGTGGCTACTGGCCGAGGTGTAATCGTAACCATTTTTACTGTTTTCTGATATGGCTACTGTAGATATCGTTCCCAACGGCCGGGGTGGGAAACTTGCGTATCGCAGTAAACGGGCTTCGTTTACGCTTGAGTTTGAATACACTTTTCAGCCTGAAATGTGATACATGATTATTTTTCCGCTCGGCCCTCACCAGTGGATAGTCGTAACGGGGTTCTCCCAATCGAAACAAAATTCGATTATTACGTTTATTGCCAATCAGGTTATTCAGCAAAAAGCACCCGGCTATTCCTTTGTCGAGTACCGCGATTTTACTGAAATTGTGAAGACAATTAAAAAAGACGAATGAATTTCTTTTTTTCTTAACATCAAGTAAGGCCGGTAATAGCGAAAATTGCTGTTGCTTTGCTCACTTTCCCTTCTGATTTCTCAACCATGCAACCAATTGAATTAGTGGTTTTTGATATGGCCGGTACAACCGTAACCGACCACCACGAAGTAGAACGGTGTTTCGCTGAGGCAGCCACCGAAACAGGTCTGTTCGTGACGGACCAGCGGATTCTGGCTATGCAGGGTCTTGCCAAACGCTATGTATTTGAAACGCTCTGGAAAGAGCAGTCAGGTGAACAAAGCCCCAATGTTCAGCCGCAGGTCGATGCTTCGTATACAGCCTTCCGGCGAATTCTGGAGAACCATTACCAAACACAGGGCGCAACACCCACGCAGGGTTGTCTGGATACGTTTGCTTACCTCCACGAGCGGGGCATTGCCATCGCCCTGACAACGGGTTTCTATCGTGTTGTGACTGATATTATTTTGGGAAAACTCGGCTGGCTCGACGGGCTCGATGGTCGACGGGTGGGTACGGTCAATAGTTTGCTTCAGGTGTCGATTGCCAGCGATGAAGTAGAACGCGGTCGGCCTTATCCGCAAATGATTGAGCGGGCGATGCAATTGCTTGGCGTAACGAATCCGAAGGCGGTTGTAAATATTGGCGATACGCCCTCCGATCTTCAATCAGGTTTTGCCGCCGGGGTCGCGCTGAATCTGGGTCTCACCAACGGCACGCACTCTCGCGATCAGTTAGATGCGTACCCACATGATTTATTGTTGGGGTCGCTGACCGAGTTACCCGATTTGCTGAAAAGACGCGAATTGTCTCTTACTTAAAATGCCTTGCGTTGCTTACACTAGCGACGATGGATTATTCTGGAAATGGCTTCTTCTTACGACCTGATTATCGTTGGTGCAGGCACACTTGGCACCTTCCACGCGTACCATGCCGCTAAAGCCGGAAAACGCGTGCTGCTGCTCGAAAAAGACCGCTATCCGGTCGGGGCAACCGTGCGGAATTTTGGGCAGGTAGTGCCGTCAGGGCTGGCGGGGCGGTGGTTTGAGTACGGCCGTCGGAGTTTGGAAATATACCGGGAGATCCAGCAGGAAACCGATATAACCGTGCGAGAAAACGGCACGATTTATATTGCGTCGGATGCTGACGAATGGACATTGGCTAATGAACTCCATGACCGATATCAACGCATTGGCTATGCCAGTGAGCTGCTAACCAAAGCCCAGTGTCTGGCCAAATAC
>JANXVQ010000108.1 GCA_025351545.1 Spirosoma sp. | reverse complement strand
AAGATTTAATGGCGCTTTATCGGGCGACGGGTCAAACTGAAAAAGCCATCGACGAAATCATAACGACCAGTAAGCAGACGGAGAAAAAAGAAACTGTTCTGGCAGCCTTGCAAAGCTTCATCAACACCAAGGACGAACCTCTTGTAGAAAAAGCTCTTTATACCAAGATTCAGCAAGAGCCAAACGAACTAGCCTATAATGAACTTCTGATTTGGTACTTTGTCCAAAAACAGAAATTTAGTCGGGCTTTGTTGCAGGAGAAAGCAACTGACAAACGGCTAAAATTGAATGGAAGTAGAGTTTATGATCTCGGCATGCTGGCCATGAATAATAAAGAATATAAAACAGCGGCCGAATCATTCGATTATATATCCACAACTTACCCACAAGGCCAACTTTACCCATTTGCTCGCCGGTTAGTGATTAACGCGCGCGAAGAACAGGTGAAGAACACCTATCCGGTAGATAAAACTGAAATCCGGAAACTTATCAGCGACTACCAACGGATGCTTCAGGAAATCGGTACAAACGCGAAAACGCTCGAAGCCTTGCGCAGTACAGCTAACCTATACGGCAATTATCTGGATAGCAAAGACACTGCTTTAACGGTGCTGGATTTGGCTATTGATTTGGGCAAAGCCGACAAAAACTTTGTTGACCGGTGCAAGCTTGATAAAGGTGATATATACCTGCTTAAAGGCGAACCCTGGGAATCGACATTACTTTATTCGCAGGTTGAAAAGTCACAAAAGGAAGAACTCCTAGGATACGAGGCAAAACTGAAAAACGCCAAGCTTCACTACTATAGAGGGAATTTGGCCGTGGCAAAAGATTTGTTAGATGTACTGAAATTGGCTACATCGCGTGAGATTGCCAATGACGCGGAACAGCTAAGTTTATTAATTGTGGACAACACGGGCATGGATAGTACCGAAGCCGCAATGCGTGAATACGCCAGTATTGATCTGTTGTTGTTTCAAAATAAAACAGACGAAGCCGTGGAAGCCCTTAATAAAATGCTGACAAAATTTGCTGACCACAGTTTAGCTGATGAGATACTTTGGCTGCGGGCAAACACATACATGAAGCAGGGAAAAAATGCTGAAGCGTTAGAAGACTTAAAGAAAATAGTTACTACTTACCCACATGATATTTTGGGAGATGATGCTCTGTTTACGCAGGGAAAGATTTATGAAGAACGAATGAAAGATAAGCAGGCAGCCATGGATGCTTATCAAAAAGTCTTGACTCAGTACCCAGGCAGTATCTATGGGGCAGAAGCCCGTAAACGTTTCAGAGCATTGCGGGGTGATACACTAAACTAGATTAAGCCATGACTTTATCTAGGCAATTAAATAACTTATCCACAAAAAAAGCTCAGATCATGTGATTTGAGCTTTTTTTGTGGATAAGTTATTTAAACCGTTTGCAAAAAAGATTCTTTGAACGCTTCGTACTGAGCCGGAATTTGAATGCTGTGTTTGGTCCGGTTGGCTAGAACTGCCAACCGCTCGGGCACGTCTACAGTTAGTCCAAGTACTTCTTCAACCAAAGGTTTAAATTTAGAAGGGTGTGCCGTGGCTAATGCAACACCCATATAATCTTCTTGGTTTTGATTCAAGAATGCCTGAAGTCCTAGAACTCCAATGGCTGTATGTGGACACGCTACATAACCATATTGGTCATAGATGCGCTTCATACCCGCTCGCGTCTCGTCGTCATCATAGAAATACCCGGATACATTAGTTTTAAAACGATCATAGTCATCGCCGTAAAGATGAGCGAGCCGGACAAAATTACTTGGGCTACCCACATCCATAGCATTTGAAATGGTTGCTACAGAATC
Source organism: Spirosoma sp. (assembly GCA_025351545.1). Classification (GTDB taxonomy): domain Bacteria; phylum Bacteroidota; class Bacteroidia; order Cytophagales; family Spirosomataceae; genus Spirosoma. The sequence goes on along the minus strand of JANXVQ010000108.1, from coordinate 1,000 downwards.
TTTAGGCGTGTAGTTACCAGTTTTAAGGTAAGTAGGAACAACATGATTGAGGTTAGTAGCCGCAACGAAATGAGCTATAGGTAGCCCCATTTTTTGAACCATTGCACCAGCACTCAAATTGCCGAAATTACCACTTGGCGTTGAAAAAACGACTTGCTTGCCATATTGGCGAACCTGGCCGTAGGCGCTAACGTAATAAAATCCCTGGGGGATAAGTCGAAAAATATTGATCGAATTAGCCGACGACAGAGATACATGAGCATTCAATTCTGAATCAACAAAAGCTTTCTTGACAATAGCCTGGCAATCATCAAATGAGCCATCTACTTCAAAGGCCTGTATATTTCCGCCCAGAGTAGTCAACTGCTTTTCCTGTAATTCACTGACCCGGCCACCAGGATACAGAATAGAAACCCGAACGCCCGGAATATTATGAAAGCCCATCGCCACAGCTCCACCCGTATCTCCTGATGTTGCCACCAAAATGTTAACTTCTTTATCGCTGTGCTTAGAATAATAAGACATTAAGGCAGCCATGTAACGTGCTCCAACGTCTTTAAACGCCAACGACGGACCATGAAATAACTCAAGAACGCCAGTTTTTCCCGGTTCTAAATCGACCACAGGTGTATCAAAAGGAAACGCCCGATGAGTTAATTCCTCTAGATCAACTTTGCTTATTTCATCGCCAAACAACGCCTGACTAATAGCAAAACCGATATCGGCCAACGATTGACCAGCAATAGTCGAAAAAAAGTCGGTGCCTAAAAAAGGCAAAGGCGTTGGCATATAAAGTCCCTTATCAGCAGGCATGCTAAGAAAAAGGGCTTGTTTAGTCGATACAGTCGTGTGAGGACTGTTTGTGCTATAAAAACGCATAAGCAAATTAAAATAAGATAACAAAGTACGGTAAATCAGCCCAATGAACTGAAAGTGAATAACCAAAATGTGGAAAACTATTGTTGATTAGTGGATAAGTAGGGCAATCAGTAAATTTGTA
>JANXVQ010000075.1 GCA_025351545.1 Spirosoma sp. | reverse complement strand
GTGGCGTCACGTTTAGCGTTGTTAGCTGGTATTTGCAAAACATGCGCCAGCAGCAACTATCCATGCGATGAAAATTCACGGGTAGGAATGCTGGTTATATCAATAAAATGGGGTTGTACCAAACACCTGACCGCCGAGCGGCAAAATGTTCAGTACAACCCCAGTAGTCAATAACCTTACAGCTTAATAAGCTCGGGCAAACACGACGCGCCCTTTCGATGGCTTGCCGGAAAAAATGTCCACGCCTTCCTCAACTTCCTGATCAAATGGAATGCAGCGAATGGTGGCTTTCGTAGCTTCTTTGATGGCCTCTTCGGTTTCGCTGGTGCCGTCCCAATGAGCCAGCAAGAAGCCGCCTTTTTCGAGTTGCTCCTGAAACTGCTCGAATGTATCTACCTTAAACGTATTCTCCTGACGGAACGACTTGGCTCTGTTATAAATCGTTTCCTGAATGTTGTCCAGCAGATTTTTAATGTGTTCAGTCAAGCCATCGAACGGAACGGTTTCTTTGGTTTTAAGATCCCGTCGGGCAATTTCGACTGTCCCGTTTTCCAGATCACGACCGCCCATTGCCAGCCGAACCGGCACGCCCCGAAGTTCATATTCGGCAAATTTCCAGCCGGGTTTGTTAGCGTCGTCATCATCGTACTTAACCGAGATACCGGCCTTTTTCAGTTCCTGGACTAACGGCTTAATTTTTGCCGAAAGTAATTCCAACTGCTCTTCAGTACGGTAAATAGGCACGATAACGACCTGTATTGGAGCCAGTTTTGGTGGCAGCACCAGCCCGTCATCGTCGGAGTGAGCCATAATAAGAGCGCCCATCAGTCGCGTTGAAACACCCCATGACGTACCCCACACATAATCCAACTGATTCTGTTTGTTCAGAAATTGCACATCGAAGGCTTTGGCAAAATTCTGGCCTAAAAAGTGCGACGTGCCCGCCTGGAGGGCTTTACCATCCTGCATCATGGCTTCAATACACAACGTATCATCGGCGCCGGCAAACCGTTCGTTGGCTGTTTTTGTGCCTTTAATAACCGGCAGGGCCATCCATTCTTCGGCAAACTGTGCGTAGATGTCAAGCATCTGACGGGTCTCAAACTGAGCTTCGTCAGCGGTGGCATGGGCAGTGTGGCCCTCCTGCCACAAGAACTCGGTTGTCCGCAAAAAAATCCGGGTACGCATCTCCCAACGAACGACATTGGCCCACTGATTGATAAGCAGCGGCAGATCGCGGTACGATTGAATCCAGTTTTTATAACTGCTCCAGATCACCGTCTCCGATGTTGGCCGGACAATAAGTTCTTCCTCAAGTTTAGCGTCCGGGTCAACAATAACACCCGAACCATCTTCAGCGTTTTTCAGCCGGTAGTGTGTCACTACGGCGCATTCTTTGGCAAACCCTTCGACGTGGGCTGCCTCTTTGCTCAAAAAGGATTTTGGAATAAACAGTGGAAAATAAGCATTCTGGTGGCCCGTTTCCTTAAACATATCGTCTAAAGCCCGTTGCATTTTTTCCCAGATGGCAAAGCCATAGGGCTTGATGACCATACACCCCCGGACAGCGGAATTTTCGGCCAGGTTCGCTTTTTTAATTAATTCATTATACCACTCAGAGTAGTTTTCACTACGGGACGGAATCGCTTTTGCCATGCGTGAACTGGTTAGAAATGGTCAGGAGAAGCACGAAATGAATGTGGTTGGTCGTCTGTAACAGGTATTGACTGAGTAGCACCGAAACCCACTCGGATACTACTTGACTCTATCTGGCCATCCCTTATCATTGTTGGCTATTTTATGACTATTTCTAACTTTTTTTTTAAATGGAGTTAAACCTTTAGTAACAAAAAGGAATCTAATAAATGAGAACTTGCAAAGATAGGTTTTTACTCTATTTTTGTAATCAAACAGATCATTCCTGTGTTATATATTGAAGAAGTTCTCAATATGAGCCTTTATTACATTTATTCTCTGGCCAAATGAAAACGCAACCCTTATATCGCTTCCTGTCTCTGGCCGCGCTGATGGGCATCTGGAGTTGTACTTCCACCCGTCAAACGGCGCAGAACGCCGGCGAAGCGGATGACTTGTATGGTAACTCCGGCAATGCCTCAGTTTACACCAGCAACTCATCTGACTACTCTTCGGCTGCTCCGCAAAACTCGCGGCAACAACGTCTGGACCGGCAACAACGGTCGTTCCGCAACGCTAATCCCGATTATACCGACGATCAGCAGTACAACGCAAATGGCACGACCAACACGGATGAATACTATACCGAGCTGAGTGCCAGAAAACTAAATCGGGGTATCTCGGCCGATCCTGGCTGGGGCGACACGGGTATCGCCTATAATTCGGGCTTCGCAAACGGTTATAACTCTGCCACAACGTCGGCGTATAGCTGGAATCGCTGGGGCTTTAATAACACAGGCTTCTACAGTGGTATGGGCCTTGGGTTAGGTATGGGCGCACTTGGCGGGTATGGGGGTTATCGCGGATACAACAGCTTTGGTATGGGTTTTGGCAGTCCATTTTATGGCAATGGCCTGGGCTATTCGCCCTTCGGTTATGGCTACGATCCATTTTACAGTTCCTATGCTTATGGCGGATACGGTGGCTATAACAGTCCGTTCTACTCACCTTTCTATGGTAATTCCTACTACGGTGGCGGCTATTATGGAAACGTAAATAATGTGTATGTATCAGGTGCCGATCCATATCGCGCCCGGACGTACAACTCATCTGGTACTCGTTCATCAGGCCGTTATAATTCAGCTTTCGATAATTCAGCAGCTCGTACGTATAACCCTAATGGTGGCCGCAGTGGCGCCAATACGGGTTCTGCCAGTTCGGCGAATCGGAACAGCGATTCCTACTATGCCCGTCCAAGCAATGGCAGTAGCCGGGGTTCTTACTATTATGACAATAGTTCGAGCGGAAATGGACGGTCGGGTAACACGGCTCCAACTACAGCTCCATCATATAACAGCAATTCCGGTGGCGACTATTATGCCCGCCCACGCGAAAGCAGCCGGGGCAGCTACACGCCTTCCAGCGGTAGCAACGGCAGCGGATATAGCAATGGCGGTCGTAGTGGTTATCAGCCATCACAACAACAACAACAACAACCTAGTCAGCCATCTTATCAAAGCCAGAGCCGGGGCAGCTATCAACAAGCTCAGCCGAGCTATAGCCAGCCAAGTTATAGTGCCCCAAGCCGGAGCTATAGTGCCCCAAGCTATGGTGGTGGTGGTGGCGGTGGTGGTGGCAGTGCTCCCTCAGGCGGGGGTGGCGGACGCGGTCCACGATAGTTTTTTTTGAAATTATTATAAAAAAATCCCCGCTGGTTAGACAATTAGCGGGGATTTTCGTTTTGTATTTGTTGCGTTGGCTACGTATTTGTTAGATGCCTGTTAAACGTTTATACATTTATACGTTCTAACGTCCACACACGTAGCACACGCCACCAATCACTTTATGGATATGAATAAACAGTTCTTTTTTTCGGTAACCTTAGTGTTACTGTCTCCTCTGGCATTCGGTCAAGGTACCGCATTCGACTATGCAGATGACGCCGTTCGGTACTCTGATTTCGGTCAAAGTGGCACCGCCAGGTTTCGGGCACTTGGTGGTAACCACGCTGCCTTGGGTGGTGATGCCAGCAACCTGTTTGGCAATGCCGCCGGATTGGCTTTTTATAACCGATCGGAGTTAAGCATTAGTCCAACATTTACATCTATCAACAATCAGAATACGTTTCTGGGTCAGCAAACTAACAGCACCGGTGGCAAAGTTAGTGTGGGGCAGTTTGGTCTTGTTCTGGCCGGCAAATCGAATACCGGCCAACGTTGGCGCCGGACCGCTTTCGGGGTAACTTACTCACAATCAGCAAATTTCTTCGACAACCTTGATGCACGAGGACTGAACAACAATCCAAATTCATCTATCGCCCAAACATACATTAACGGGGCCAATAACGCCAAGTACAGTGAAAAAGAACTGAGTGATTCGTTTTATCCCGGCGATCATAGCGCTGGTTTTAAGGAAGCGGCCGCGTATGGTTTATTTCTCATTAACCCTACTGTTACTAGTGCCACCAGCGCAGGCCCGCCTTACACGCGTTACGATGCCACAAAACAAAAAGACCAGCGGGCTACGCTTAGCCGTTCAGGGGAACATTCGCAGTGGACGATTGCTTATGCCGGAAATTTAGATGACAAACTTTACATTGGTGGTTCCATTGCTTTGACCCACCTAAGGTATTCATCTGAATACAACTTTCTGGAGATTCCAGTGAATGGCGTCTCGTTTGCCAATTATGGACAAACCAACAAGTTTAACGTAACGGGAAATGGTATCAATGCTTCCCTTGGCTTAATTTATAAGTTAAGTCCGCAGTTACAAATTGGTGCTACTGTAGTGACACCGAACTTTAGTAGTGCAAATGAAGTATTTTCTCAAACGTTGACCGCCGTTGCAAAAGACCCGGCTTTACGGCTAAAAACAAATAGCGTCGATGTGGTTGACCCGACTAACAATTTCGCGTATTCGCTGCAGACGCCTTTACGGGCCTCGGGTGGCGCTACGTATTTTATTGGCAAAATTGGTTTCA
>JANXVQ010000071.1 GCA_025351545.1 Spirosoma sp. | reverse complement strand
CCGATCTCTAGAGGCAGTTTCTGAAACTTCTGAAATCTCTTTTTTGATCTTAGAATTTAGTCCTTCTCTCAGATTTGGATTAGATAGCTTCCAGAGATCGAACTTCATTTTCTCCAAGTCGCTCATCTGGAATGTGCCCGTTTGACGATAGGCATATTTACCGTCTGACTTTTTGCCTAAAATGATAGAATGAGATAGAAAGCCACCAGAACTTTCTTGCTGGTAGATAGCCTCTTCTAACCTGTTTTTCCATTCCTCGACCACGCCCACTTCAATTCCCAATCGCTCGGCAATTTCTTTCACTGTCACCCCCTGATTATTTAGACGGATAAAGGCGTTTTCGGCTTTGATCAGTTCTTCAGGTGTCATTGTTTCGTTCATTTAGCAGTCAATTTACAACAATCCAAATTCACAATTTATTTCCCCGTAAAAACTCCTCAGTGGTCATGCGTCGTTTGCCTTCAGCTTGTAGCGAATCTATTTGTAACCAGCCATCAGCGGCCCGAACCAGAATCGTTTTCTTAGTATCCGTGTGAGCCTCCCCCGGCTCGGCGGCAAAGGGCGATTCGTTGGCTATCGAAACAGCATAAATTTTAAATGCCTTGCCATTGATGAGTGTCCAGGCAACCGGGTAGGGAGACAGGCCACGCACAAAATTTCGAACATTATGGGCGGGCTGATTCCAGTTGATTTCGGTGGTTTCGCGGCTGAGTTTTGGGGCCGGTTTCAAGTCGTCGGCAACGGGTTGGGGCGTTCGGGGATACGCACCCGTTTCAATGGCCCGAACTGTTTTTAAGACTAAATCAGCCCCACGTTCCATTAGCCGGTCGTGAACCGTTTCGGCATTGTCGTCGGGATAGATAGGTTCGTAATCCTGAAAGATCATCTGGCCGGTATCAATTTCTTTTTCGATAAAAAACGTCGTGACGCCCGTTTCTGTTTCCCCGTTAATAATGGCCCAGTTAATGGGGGCAGCCCCACGATATTGCGGCAATAATGATCCGTGTAAATTAAATGTCCCAATAGCAGGCATGGCCCAAACTACCTCAGGAAGCATTCGGAACGCAACCACTACTTGCAGATCGGCCTGATAGCTGGCTAATTGTTCTAAAAAAGCCGGATCACGCAATTTTTCGGGTTGCAGAACCGGTAAATTGGCGGCTTCGGCCGCTTTCTTAACCGGTGAGGGTGACAGGTGTAATCCGCGGCCTGAGGGGCGGTCTGGAGCCGTAACAACGGCAACGACCTGACAACCTGCGCCAAGGAGCCTTTGCAGGGTGGCAACGGCGAAGTCGGGCGTACCCATAAAGATTATACGAAGCGGTTGTGGCATGAATCAGTGAATCAGTTTTTAACGAGTCGGGCGGCTATATGTTGATATAGCCGGGAAGAATTTTTACTTTTGTCTCACAGACGCGTTACTCCGAACGCGTCGCGTCAGAATGTACCGGCCGGAAACGGCTTAGCTTATGCGACGAACGACTTATTGTTTTCCTAAACCGCTCGCTACGGAAATCCGACGGCGACACTGACGCGTCTGCAAAGAAAACCAATTTGGTAGCAGAACGGTCGGTGTACCGTTCTTTTTGTTTTTACGGAGTGCGATAAACCAATATGAATAACGAGTAAGTATTACTACATCATGGCAAAGATTTCATATTACACAGAAGAAGGACTTAACCGACTCAAGGCTGAATTACTTGAGTTAAAAACAAAAGGCCGAACCGCCATTGCCCGTCAAATTGCCGAAGCCCGCGACAAAGGGGACCTAAGCGAAAATGCTGAATATGATGCCGCGAAAGATGCGCAGGGTTTGCATGAATTGAAAATAGCGAAACTTGGCGAAGTGCTGTCAAACGCCCGTGTTCTGGACGAATCGACAATTGACATTTCGCAGGTATCGATATTGTCGAAAGTTAAAATCAAGAATACAAAAAGCGGGGCCGAAATGCTTTATACGCTGGTTTCGGAAGAAGAAGCTGACCTGAAAGCGGGTCGGATCTCGATAAATTCGCCCATTGGTAAAGGGTTATTGGGGAAAAAAGTTGGTGATACCACCGAGATAAAAGTACCGGCCGGCGTACTGGAATTTAAAGTACTGGACATCGCCCGGTAGTTTTAATGATGAATTATAAATGATGTTGCTTTCTGCTAAGTTGCCGGTGTATTTTACATTTATAATTCATCATTAACGGTATGTCTTCTATCTTCTCGCTTATTGTTGCTGGTGAGATTCCTGCTCACAAAATCGCCGAAACCGACGATTACCTGGCTTTCTTAGACGTAATGCCTACCACGACAGGACATACGCTGGTCATCCCCAAAAAAGAGGTTGATTATCTCTTCGACCTGGATGATGAGTTGTATCTGGGCTTGATGGCGTTTGCCAAAAAGATTGCGCCTGCCATTGAAAAGGCGGTGCCTTGTAAGCGTATTGGCGTGGCTGTTGTTGGGTTGGAGGTGCCACATGTGCACGTCCACCTAATTCCGCTCAACTCGATGGCCGACATGAATTTTAACAATAAAATGAAGCCGAGTCAGGACGAACTAGCCGCAACAGCAGAAAAGATCCGGTCGTTTCTGTAATTAATTTGAGAATTAACTTGATCAATTCCCCACAACACCAAGGCCGACCAAAT
>JANXVQ010000062.1 GCA_025351545.1 Spirosoma sp. | reverse complement strand
TGGATACGCAGGTTTATATGGCCATCAGCCTGAATAAACAGTTTAACGATTGCCTGCGTAGCCTGAGCATGTTTAATGACATTATTAAGTGCTTCCTGCACAATCCTGAACAGGTTCAGTACCTGCCCTGAGCTAAGCCGGTGGGCTGGTGAGCCGGTTACCTGCACATCGACACTTAACCCGTTGGTTTCGTGAACATACCGGTTAATGTACTGGTTAAGGCGCTCGGCAAACTCTTCGACCGTAAAGCTTTCCTGATGGATGGCCCAGATGGTTTCGCGCAGGAGTTTAACGGCCTCACGTGTGTGTACCACAATATTACGCAACTGGCTACCCAACCATTGCCCATCGGTAATGGGTTTTTTCTCGGCCTGGTCGCTAATATGAGTCAGATTCGTAACAACAAAAGCCAGATGGGCGCCTACATTATCATGCAGATCCCGGGCAATACGCTCCTTTTCGATCAGGAGACCATTTTTTAGCGCCAGCGTTTGTACTTCGGCTTCATACATTCGCTGCTGCTGAACCGTACTTTCCTCCATTAGCCGTTCGGTCTGGTCGCGGTCTATTTTATAGCGATAAGCCAGACCAACCATCAGTACCAGCACTTCGAATAAAGCGGCTGGTGCATAATAAGCGAAATTGGCCACGGGTTCGTAGGTTGGCAACAAGCCAAAATTGGCAAAAACCAGCCCAAGATTTAGCGCATAGAAAGGGAAAATAGCCACCAGATAAAGCCAGGCTTCCTGCACATGATACCGTTCTACAATGCTAATAATAATGTAGGCCACAATAACTGGCAGCGGCAGCCAATACAGCGCCGTAAACAAGCGTATCATCACCAGCTCCAGCATAGGCGTTAACGGGGTGAACCACTCGGCCGTCAGAGCAATCAGGCACAGCACTCCGCTCCAGAGAACCACAGTCCCAGCGGTATGCCAACGATGAGAAGGCGTATAACGCAGGTTCAAGAAGGTACGAACAAAGGTTAGCTGGGAGTAAAATAGAACCAGCGGAAACAAAAAATAAACATTCTGGCGAGGCATCCAGAATTGCACCTTGAACGCAAATTGATTCAGAAATCCATCATTGATGACGAAGAAGCCTACCAGGCCTAATAAGCAGAATATGTATTTTGAGTAGATAGGATCGAGGGTAGTCAGGAAGAAGATCAGGCTCATAATCGCCACAAACGTCAGCGCAAACAGCACACCGCCCCAAAATAAATAGCTCTTTTGCACGGTCGATTCGTAGGCCGATTCACGAACAAGTTCAATGGGCGCTATCTGTACTCCCCGGTATTTCAGTATTCGCAGGTAAGCCGTTACGCCCTGTTTAGCGGGTACGGTGAACGGAAACCAGAAATGGCGATGGTTCAGAATTCGTTGCGAAGCTGGTGTTTTCCAGCCAATGACCGGGGAGGTTGAGAGCACTTGATTTTGCACATCGACCACAAAAAGCTGAAGCTCGTCGAAGCACCAGAAATCAAGTTCAGCCAGCCACTTTTGCGGCCGGCTGGCGGAGTTCTGCAACCGAAAGCGTAACCAGATGGGAGCGGCTGTCTTTGTACCGGTAACAACGCCAAAATTAGCAACAGGAGACGTAATTGCCTGAAAATCTGACGTACTATTCAACGTACAAACGTCAGCAATGGTTTTTGTACCCGACGAATCCCGAAGATAAGTCAAACTTCCCCGTAATGAAAGCTGCTCTTTGTCGACTGGCAAAACAACAACCGCTTGACTGCTTAATGGTTGTGCCGATAAGCGCAAAGCCAGCAGGCAAGAGAGTAGAAATGGTAGTAATAGTTGGCGCAAACGCTACATTAGTACTTGAGGGTACCACTAATGTAGGATTTATTTAGAGGAATCGAAAAGGAGGAAACGTAAACCGGAAATTCCTGGTTTATTTTCCTCCTTTCTGCCTTAATTCGGCTTATTGTATCCTACAATGTATAACCTCCGTTGTAGGATCGTTTTACAAACTGATTGGCAAAGTCGAAGTTGGTGATTTTCATATTGTCGCCATCCCAGATGAGTTTTTTACGACCCGTGAATTTTCCATTTTCGCGGGCCAGATAAGAACGCGTAGCCAGATTTCCCATCAAAACCGTTTCGGTGAGCGGCCCGGACTGATCGAATGACGAGGACGTATAGGCACCGTAGCCCTGCTTACAGGCCTTGACCCATTGCTGCTGATGACCGTCTGTTTTGCCTTCTACCAATGGCTTTTCGGGAGTTGGAAGATCTTTGTCGCTGAACTTACTGGTAGGCAATAATTTGGGGTCATTACCGAACAGACCGCCCGTCAGCATTCCTTTTGTGCCGATGAATAGTATGCCGCCGTTGTCGTCGCGAAACACATCATTATAGTCTACGCCTTCGGGCAATTGGGGACGAATGCCGCCATCGAACCACGAGAATTTAATTTCTTTTACCTTTCTATCGTCCGACGGAAATGTCAGATGAATAGCCGACGAGGGCGGACAACTATCATCGTAAAATGCTTCTTTGAAAAAATCGGCATACACCGATCCTACGCTGCACTCTACAGAGGTTGGGTATTTAAGTTTCAACGCGCGGAAGGGTACGTCCATAAAGTGACACCCCATATCGCCAAGGGCTCCCGTTCCAAAATCCCAGTACCCCCGCCAGCGAGTTGGCATATACGCTTCGTGGTAGTCGCGGGTGGGTGCCGTGCCAAGCCAGAGCGGCCAGTTCACTCCGGCCGGCACGGGTTGCGATTCGCCTTTATCCTTCGGCGACCGAACGCCCTGCGGCCATACCGGACGGTTAGTCCAGCAATAAACAGTGTGCACATGGCCAATAATTTTGTTTTGAATAGCGGTTTCGATAATGCGCGTGGCATCGCCCGAACTGCCCTGATTCCCCATTTGGGTCACCACTTTATATTTTTGGGCCGCCTGAGTCATCATCCGGGCTTCGTAGATGTCGTGCGTAAGCGGCTTTTCGACATAGACGTGTTTGCCAAGCTGCATGGCCGCCATAGCAATGGGCGCGTGCATATGGTCGGGCGTACTAACAATGACGGCATCAAAGGTCTTACCCGCCTTGTCGAACATCTCACGGTAATCCTGAAAGTATGGAGCGTTGGGAAACTGGGCGCGGTATTTTTTGGCCTGACGGTCGTCTACATCGCACAGAGCCACAAAGTTATCGGACCCACTGTTATAGGCTTGACGAATATTGACATCGGCCTTGCCACCACAGCCCACGGCCGCAATATTAAGTTTGTCGGATGGGGCAATTATTCGTGATCCATCAGACGCTTTTCCGCCCAGTACATGACGCGGAACAATAAAAAAGCCAGTAGCCGCCAAAGCACTGGTCTGCAGAAATTTACGACGAGAGGGCATAACTAATGATTGATTATGAATGATAAGTGAAAATATACGCTTATTCGATGAATGCAGTAAGGCCAAAAATTAACGTTACTACTGATTCATCACATCTACTCTTTACTCATCACTCACAATCGCACCGGCGACCCGGTCATCATTAAATCTTACCCCATTATCTTGCCCATTTTCATAGCAATACCCATGTCGCCTTTTATTTTGAGTTTACCCGACATAACGGCCATCATTGGATTCAGGTCGCCGGTGCCCATTTTAACGAGATTATCAAGACTTATCTGTAGATCGCAGTCGGCAGGTTTATCGTCGTTCGAGACAACCGCGGGCGATTGCGTAGTGTCGATATAGACAATTCCCTGATCGGTTACAATCTTAACGGTAGCGTTAATGTTGTCAGCATGCGTAACTTTGGTCCGAATTTGTTCGGTTAATTCTGGCAGAGTCATCTGATTTGGATTTCGTGTTGTTAAACAAACTCAACCGCGAAAATAAGGTTTCTCACTCTTTTTTATGCGTTCTCAATTTTTAACTCTCCTTTGCATTCTCACTTTTCTTAGTTGTGCCTGGGGCTTGTCTGATGCAGTCGTATCATTTACACAAACAGACGCCGTGACAGAAACGGCCTATATCAAACGTGATCCTAATGCAC
>JANXVQ010000061.1 GCA_025351545.1 Spirosoma sp. | reverse complement strand
TCTGCACATTTGTGTGGAAGACGAACCGTATGAGATGCGCTATAAAGTGGATACGCTGGCTCATGAAGACGTCTATTTTGTGACCTTCTATCTGGGTTTCCGGGTGCAGCCTCGAATCAATATGCTGTTCAGAATGGTCGTAGAAGATATGGTCAAAAACAAGGAAGTAACTATTGATAGCCGGTATCGGTCGTTAAATGCCCACCGCGTACCGGGCGATTTCCGGTTTGTGCTGTTCCGTTCTTTTCTGTCTTACGAGAACGACTTGCCTGTAACGTCGAAACTCATTATGAAGGGATACTTTCTGCTGAAACATATCGCTTTGCCACCCCAGGCGGCCTATGGTTTAGATACCAGCAACGTTGTGGTCGAAGATGTTCCACTGGTGTTGACCCGGCCTGCCAACCTTCGGCTAACGCGCATAAAATCAAAAACAGACGCAGTGAGTTCGTAAATTAAGTTCGTACCCGGAAAAATAGAAAAGTCGACCCTGGCATTTTGGCGAGGTCGACTTTTTGTCTTTACTGACTTAACTATATCGAAGTTAGTGTCAATATCGTCATTGCCCACATGGGAATAGCAAAAGGCGCTGGCCATGATTGCTGACCCGATTGAACGCGACCCCGATGGACTAGCCGATTTTGAACGAGGACTGAAGAAACAAGAAGCCAATATAACCGGGATTGGCGAACAGGATGTGACCAGTAACTCGCGCCGGGAGTATACCCGGCTACGAACCGGAACAACAGACGCGGTGATCATTGCTCATATCCGGCAAAACTTATTCGCACTGGACGACCTCAATCGGCAGGCCATCGTCCGAAAAAATGAGATCGCTAAACAAACGGCAAAAGACGCCCTTTGGTGGTTAGCCGTCGTTGGAACGGTGTGTTTTTTAATCCTGTTTTCGTTTATCATTAATTTCCCTGGCTATGTGGGAAATCCCGTGCGCGAGTTGACGCGAGGTATTAAGCAGATTGCCAAACGCAATTTTGAAGAGCGGTTGCACATTGATTCTAACGATGAGTTTGGTGAACTAACGAGTTCGTTTAATTCGATGGCCCGGAAGTTAGATGAGTACGAGCATTCTAATCTGGCGCGGGTACTGTCTGAAAAACGACGGATTGATACGCTCATTCCGAAAATAGTACGCCTTACAAAGAACTGGATCTGGCTAAAACGAACTTCATTGCCACAATTTCACACGAATTGAAAACGCCCTTATCCAGCAGCAAAATGAGCCTTAAGTTGCTGGTAGATAGTTGCGTTGGTCAGTTAAATGCCGAACAAAAAGCACTCGTTGCTAACGTTGGCGACGACATAAATCGACTATTGAAGCTTACCGGCGAACTCCTTTAATATGGCCCAGGTTGAATCGGGACAAATTCAGCTCAACATTCTGGCCGTTGCCCCAGCCGATATTGTTAATTATGCGACCAACGCTCTCCGGGTAGCGGCAAAAAATAAACATATTTCGTTGGCTGTAACAGCGCCTGAAAATTTGCCCGCTGTGCTGGCCGACCCCGACAAGGCATCGTGGGTGCTGATTAACTTTCTCTCCAACGCGATCCGCCATAGCCCAACCGATAGTGTGATCGACGTATTGGCGCATGAGGTCGATACGTTTATTGAGTTTCGGGTTCGTGACCACGGCACGGGTATTCGGCCTGAACATCAGCATCGGGTTTTTGACCGCTATGTCAATGCACCTGTTCTCAACGGGCGAATCTACGCCGGGCGAATCCACGCCGGGCGAATCCACGCCGGGAGGTACTGGTTTGGGGTTAGCTATTTCGAGTGAATTCATTCAGAGCATGAATGGCCAGATTGGGTTGGATTCGGCCGTTATAGAGGGGGCCGCTTTCTATTTTCGATTGCCTGTTGATCAGGAAGTAAAGAACACGCGTAGATAATCAGTAATCTGTGCTTATAGATTCATCAACCAGTATTAGAGATGAATCGAATTGCTACGGTATGGCTTGTTTGTTTGGTAATATGTCTGGTGAGCACAACCGCGGTCTGGTGTCAGAACACCGCCGTTAACTGGAAAAAAGTTAAGGTGCTGGTTTATACGAAAAACGGCAAAGGCTATGTCCATGATAATATTCCAAATGCGGTTCTGTGCATGCAGAAACTTGGTCAGCAATATGGTTTTTCGGTTAATGTTTCCGATCAGCCAACCGTTTTCACCGAAGACAATCTAAAACAATACACCCTCCTGATTTTTCCGAGCACGAACAACGACGTTTTCGATACCGATGTTCAACGGCTGGCGTTTCGGCGGTATATCGAAGCGGGTGGCGGCTTTGTTGGTATTCACTCGGTTATGGGTACGGAGCGAAACTGGACGTGGTTCAAGCGGATGATTGGCGGCACGTTTGCCTGGCATCCTAAATTCCAGAAATTCAACGTTGACGTTATTGACTCGAAAAATTCGTCGATGCAGGACTTGCCGAAAGTTTGGACAAGAGAAGATGAGTTCTATTTTACTAAAGAAATGTCGCCCGGTCCAACGGTTATTATGGCCAGTGAGTTAACATCGCTCAATCAGGATGAACCCGAAAAAGTGAAACAGTTTAGTGGTTCTTATACCCAACTTTACCCATCAGTCTGGTACTATAATTTCGATGGCGGCTACACCTGGTGTACAACACTCGGCCATGCTAAAACGGATTATGAAGGTGATGATACATTTATCCGGCATATTTTTCAGGGAATTCGCTACGTGGCCGGGCAAGTGAAGAAAATTGATTACAGCAAAGCCTACGCTGATTCGAGAGACACGCCGATTCGGTGATCTTACGAGTTGTCGCCAAAAAGTTGATTTGAAAAGCCTGTTTATTCATTAACTACTATCCCGAAAAGCTTTGACAAAGCTGATAACTCTGATAGTCAATGGACTATATTATCAGCTTTGTCAAAGTTTAATTAATTCTACTCAATTACTTACCTCAAACGTATGTATACCCATAGTAAAACCGGATTTGTACTGGCAATGCTCATGACTATATCCTGGAATTTATTTAGCCAACCGACCACTATGCCACGGGCCGATTCTGAAACTATCATTGCGCCAAACGCTACTCTTCAGCAGATTTCCAGCCAGTTTAAATTTACCGAAGGGCCAGCCGCCGATAAAACGGGAGCTGTTTATTTTACTGATCAGCCCAATGACAAAATCTGGAAATACGGAGTTGACGGGAAACTGGTTCTTTTTATGGACAAAACGGGTCGTTCCAATGGTATGTATTTCGATAAAAAAGGAAATCTGGTTACCTGCGCCGATGAGAAAGATGAACTATGGTCTATTAGTCCGGATAAAAAAGTGACGGTTTTACTGTCTGATTTTCAAGGGCATAGGCTCAACGGTCCCAATGATTTATGGATTGAGCCCAAAGGAGGTATCTATTTTACCGACCCTTATTACCAGCGGGATTATTGGGATCGGAAAAAGCCGGACATCGACGGGGAGAAGGTTTATTATCTGCCGAAAGGGAAAAAAGAAGCGTTTATCGTTGACGATAATCTAAAACAACCCAACGGCATTATCGGCACGCCCGATGGTAAGTACCTGTATGTAGCTGATATTCGGGATAATAAAACGTATAAGTATCAGATAGAGGCAGATGGTAAGTTAGCGAACCGCCAGCTTTACGTTAGCCAGGGATCGGATGGTATGGCGCTGGACAATCGCGGCAATCTCTACCTGACGGGCAAAGGCGTTACGGTCTATAATCCGGCGGGTAAGAAAATTGAGACCATCCCGGTTCCGGCCGGTTGGGTGGGTAACCTTTGCTTTGGCGGAAAAGACCGCAGCATCTTATTTATTACGGCATCGGAGTCTGTTTACACACTTCAAATGCAGGTAAAAGGGGCCGAGTAACGGGTAACGGCAAAACTCTACAGCCAAACTTAAGGTTACTCCATTGTACCTAAACCGTTTGGCTGTTGAAAAAAGTAGTGCCTATTTTTCAGCTTTTAAGACAAGCGCTCTCCAGCTTGCAGGCGAACGATCCCATTCGTATGGCTGGAGCAACGGCTTTTTTTGCCTTTTTTGCATTGCCGCCCATTGTCATTATTCTCAGTATCGTGCTGAGCAAACTATTCAATGATCGTTACCAGCGCGTTAGTGGCCAGCTATTTGATAAATTAGCCGACTTATTCGGGCCGAAAAGTGCCAATCAACTGGAAGATATTTCCCATCGTCTTAATCTTCCCAAGCCTAGCTTACCCTTAACCATACTCAGCTTTTTTTTGGTGTTATTGGCCTCGACAACGTTGTTTGCCATTCTTAAAAACTCCCTGAATCAACTCTGGAATGTTAAACGAAAAGCAGGTCGCAACTTCCTGAATGCGCTGGGTGATAAACTGATTGCGCTGGCAATTATTTTAGGGTCAGGTCTTTTGTTCAGTTCGTCACTAGCACTGGAGCAATTCATTGCTCAGGTAAGTACGGAGTGGTCACTTTCTTCATTCGTTTATTACCACAGTATGGCGAATATGGGGCACCATATTGCGTCGATACTTATCCGCATGGTCTGGTTTGCCATCTTGTTCAAGTTCTTGCCCGATGTCCGAATTTCATGGCGAGTGGTTTGGCTGGGTGCCTTTTTTACGAGTTGTCTTTTTAAAGTAGGGGAGATCGTCCTGAATAACCTGTTGATTAATAGTCCGATAGGGTCGATGTATGGTCGATCGGGAGCCATTATTTTACTGCTGCTATTTGTTTTTTACGCGTCCCTGATTTTTTATTACGGAGCGGCTTTCACCCGCCGGTACAGTGAATGGACTCACGTCGTTGCTGAGCCAAATAATCATGCGGTTGCCTACACAATCACTGAAATCGAACCATCAAATCCCGAAAATATCGAGCAGAGCTGAGGCCAATTTGGCGTAATAATAATATGTTTTCCTAACAGATTGGGCTGCCAAAGCGTTTAGCCAATATTTATTATCAAGCGCTTCATGAGCATTCATATTGGCACTTCGGGTTGGAGTTACGATCACTGGCAGGGTGTTCTGTACCCGTATCCTACGCCTGTTCGTGATCGGCTGGGTTATTATGTACAGAAATTTCAAACGGTTGAACTGAACAGCAGTTTCTACCGATGGCCTAAACAGATAACTTTCTCCCGTTGGTATCAACGATTACCGGACAAATTTCAGCTGACGGTCAAAGCGCCCCGAGGATTGACCCACGCCAAAAAACTCTATGCGCCCGACGTATGGATGGAACGAATCAAAACCTGCTGGCACGAATTACATCATAAACGGGCCGTTCTGCTTGTGCAGTTGGCTCCCCAACAGACCTGCGACTATGATCGATTAGCCTATTTCCTCAACCAAATTCCTTACTGGATGCGCGTAGCAATGGAGTTCAGACACCCCAGTTGGAATAACGACGCTATTTTTAGTTTACTGGAGCAGCACCAGGTGGCGTATTGCATCATGAGTGGTGCTTATTTGCCGTGTTTGTTGCGCGTAACGGCCCCGTTTGTATACGTTCGACTGCATGGCCCCGATACCGATTATCTCTATGGCGGCTCTTACTCCGACACGGATTTGCACTGGTGGGCCGATCGTATTCGGGAATGGGCAAGTATGGGGAAAGATGTATTTGTCTATTTTAATAATGATGGTGGTGGAAACGCCATACGCAACGCCCAAACATTACGGTGGATAGTGGGTTAGTTATTAAGAAGTTAAGTTAGATCTACATCGGAAACGTCCGCTGTGGCGGTTATACAAAGATATAAATAGTGTCAAGTTTAAATCTGCGAGATTACTGATGAAATTATAATCTGAGTCAATATACGCCTGATTCTGGTTTATAACGTGTGGCCTAATCCTGCTTCATCTTTCAGCTTTTCAGATGCATCTTTGATGGCTTCCTCGATCGAATGGGATTGGCGAAGATCAGAGGCTTTCTTAGTTATTGCGGCCATAGTCTGGTAGTGCTGCTGAAGCACGGCTAGTTCTTCTTCCGTTAAATTCTCCACCGATACCAGGCGATTACTCGCCCCTTTTGTGGCCGCTATCAGTTCATTAAGTTTCAGCTGAACCGACATCGACTCTTTGTTCTGGGCTTTCTGGATCAGAAACACCATAAGAAAAGTGATGATTGTTGTGCCCGTATTTATTACCAGTTGCCAGTTTTCAGAATAGCCAAAAATGGGGCCGGTAGCAGCCCATATGAGCACTGTAGCCAATGCCAGCAAAAAAGCGGCAGAGCTGCCGGCGGCTTTGGTTACGGATGAGGAGAAACGTTCGAATACGCCTTTAGAAACAGTTTGAGAGAGTTGCTGTTGGGTTGCCATGAATCGAATTTAATGAAGTTGATCTCTGTAAAGTCAAACGTCGCATATATGAAACTCAATACCAGCACCTTTGGCTTGGTTTAATAGCTTTTTAACTCACGTTCCACCCATACGTCTTTTTGGGTTATTAACGGGTGTAGGGCAATCGGATCACTAAACAAGCTAAAGGACAAGTGTTTATGCCTTTCAATAATGTAGCGTTTCGCTTATCGGAATCATTTTGTTTTCAATCTGCAGGAGGTTCCGCAATTGTTGTTTTTCTACTATCTTAGGTTAGTATTACTGATTTTACTTACATGACGGGCAACTATAAAAGCGTTAACGAGGAGTTACTCGCTCTAAAAGAAGAACTTCAGCGAGTTAAACTACAGACGAGCCTAACGCTGGAAGCCGTTGGTATTGGCCTGTGGACTATGTTGCCTGAACAAAATTGTATCATCTGGGACCAGCAATGCCAGAAAATATATGGGTGGCCGCAAGATTCAGTTCCACTCAACGAGTTTCTGGCCCATCTTCATCCTCAGGATGTGCATCGTATGCAATCGGCTCTCACCAATCCACCCAGTCGGCAAACAGGTAAGCCAACCACAATTGAGTATCGAATTGCCAGCCCTGTTGATGGCATGATGCGTTGGATACGTATTACTGGCCGGGCAATTGCACAACCGGGCGGTGACTACTTCTCAGGCACCGCTCAGGATATTACCGACGCAAAGCGAAGAGAAGCTACCCTCAAAAAGGTTGAACAGCGGTTTCAGATGGCATTTACCAATGCATCGGTTGGCGTAGTTATTCTGGATACTCAAAGTAATATTCAGCTTATCAATAAAGTCTTCGCTGATTTTGTCGGCTACTCGCAGGAAGAACTACTCGATCAGCACTTTGAAGCCATTACCCATGCCAGCGATGTTGAAGAAAATGCAGCTCTGATCGAGCAGTTATTACGGGGCGAAACGAGTTCGTATATAGTCAATAAACGCTATGTACGTAAAGATGGTGTACTTGTTTGGGGCCAGGTCAGCTCGGCCTTAATCCGGGATGAAGACGGTAGACCGAACAGTTTTATTAGTATTGTACAGGATATTACCGCCGAACTGGAGGCACAGGCTGAACAGAAAAAATTAGTAGCGTTGCTGGAAACCAGTGAAGAACGATTACGGGAAGCCATCGAACTGGCAGAACTCGGGACCTTTGATATAAATCTTGCTGAAGACACCATCGTACTTTCTGAGCGGGTAAAAGGATGGTTTGGCTTCAGTCCTGATGAGACGCCCGGGCTGGCTCAGGTACTTGATGTAATGAAGGACAAGAATGTTATGGAAGCCGCTATCCGGCAAGCAGTAGCCAACGGGTTAGATACTGCATTGGATATTGACTGTTGGGTACTGAATCGACAAACAGGGCAGGAGCGTCTGTATCATGCGTAGGGTCGGGTCGTCAGACGTAGTACAGACGATTCGGTTCTTTTGGTACGAGGTATTGCCAAAGATATTACTGCCCAAAGGCAGTATGCGAAAGAGTTGGAACAGCAGGTTCAATGGCGTACCCAGGCTCTTTTGCAAGCTAATCTCCTGGTTGAGCAACAGGCCGACCAGCTTCGCTTTGTTACCGACAGTGCCCTGACTGCCATTGCCCTTTACTCTATCGTGCGCCACAAGGATACGGGTGAGGTGATTGATTTGCGTTATGAATTGATCAATCAGATGGCTCTACTTATGACGGGACGCCAGACAGATGATTTGATTGGACACACTATGCTGGAGGTTTTTTCTGGTATGAAAGCTACTACTGTCTGGGTACAATACATGGAACTGGCTCAAAATGGTATTCCCCTCCGTTACCACAATCATTATAATCAGGATGGGTATGATATCTGGTATGAGGTGCAGGGTGTCCGGCAGGGCGAACTACTGGTGCTGTCCTTTCTTGACATTACCGAGCTTAAACAGACCCAACTTAAACTCGAAGCGCTCAATAAGGATTTACTGGAAGCCAACGAAAATCTACAACAGTTTGCTTTTGTTGCTTCGCACGATTTGTAGGAGCCTTTACGGAAAATTCAGTCATTTGGGGCCCTCTTGCAGGATCAGTACGCAGATCGGCTGGGTGAAGGAGCTGACCTGATACAACGAATGCAACTGGCTTCTGAACGGATGTCCATTTTAATTAAAGATTTATTGACCTTCTCCCGAATTACAACCTACTCCCATATCACAGCCGATATTCCTTTAGATCGGGTTATAAATCGGGTACTCGACGATTTGGAGGTTGCTATTCAGGAAGCCAAGGCAAGTCTGGAAGTCGAGTCGCTGCCTAGCATAATGGGTGATGAATCCCAGTTACGGCAACTATTTCAGAACTTACTGTCTAATGCCCTGAAATTTCGCCAACCGCAAACAAGATTGCGTATTCGCATCAGCGCCCAGCTCGTTGCAGGAACAGATTTGCCACCCAGTCTTAAAACGGCACGGCCAGCGGCCAGTTACCATCTTATTTGTGTTGAAGACAATGGAATTGGTTTTGACGAAATGTATCTGGATCGTATTTTTCAGGTATTCCAGCGGTTGCATGGCAAGAACCAATACCCTGGTACAGGCATTGGATTGGCCATTGTTCAGAAAGTAGCGGCTAATCATGGCGGTGGCGTTATCGCCACGAGCAGAGTAGGGTTGGGGAGCACTTTCCAAGTCTATCTACCCGTTTGACGCTGAAGTAGGGCAACAGCACTAAACTGTACATCACAAATTGCTGCCCGATTTAATTGCTGGTTCCCCAGCGGCTTGCTGAATCGTGCCTTGGCATAGGGTCAAGCAACTGCCATCCCCTTAAGTAGTGAACATAAATTCTGCGGTATTTTACCCCTCGGCAGCGGCCGGCCACCCCAGTCCCTTATCGGTACAACTTCCCCACCGTTTGCTCATCTGACGAAACTTTAAGTCCCGCAACGGGCAACCCCGTTTTGGTGGCCCGTTGCCGGACGCGGGCCGTTAGCTTTTCCTGCGCCCTAACTCGAAAAAACGCATCTAACGCCTGTTGAATGGCCGGTTGGCTGCCGGTTGCCGGATTGATCTGAACCGACTTTTTGATCTGGCCTTTGCGGAAAGGCTTTGCGAAGGAATTCTTTTATCGTATTTGCCAATGTTCATAATTCCGCTCATCGAAAAATATTGAAAGCTTGTGGTTGAGCCTTTAAGCTGATAGACGCAAAGGTTAATATTCTGACAAGTAATGATACTTCGTAGAATAAATTACGCGCGTATTGCAACTACATAAAAAAAGCACTCAACATTTCTGTTAAGTGCTTGATTATTAAGTGACCCCGGACAGGTTCGAACTGTCGATCCATTGATTAAGAGTCAATTGCTCTACCAGCTGAGCTACGGAGTCAACTATGTGATGAGATAACTAAACGGGCAAGATGGAAAGTTTCGGGATAGGTCAAAAAAGATGGCTATTTATTCGTCCCGTTTCTTGATCATTTGGACGACTTTACCATTTTCAACAAGTTTAGTCTTTAATACCGTCTGTTTGTGAATCGTAAATAACAGTATT
>JANXVQ010000055.1 GCA_025351545.1 Spirosoma sp. | reverse complement strand
AGTCATCGAACTCCTGAGGCAGCAAGCTGGTCAGTGCCAGAAACTGGCTTTGGTTTTGTCTCAATGTCTGGTAATCCATTTGGCAAAGATAAGCCTGTCAGCCACGCGTTGTCCTAACTAATCAATCCGAATAATCTTTATTATACCTACAATACGGACCGCGTACATTTTGCAGAATATGATGAAGTGTCAAAAAAGTCGATAACCTTATATAGCCTGCCCCCGAATGAATTCTCTTTATCGTACTTATATGAAGCTCTGCCCGATAGTATCAATCAAACGATTTGGTTAGTTGGAAAGTCAATAGTAGGCAGTATTTTTCGCTTTGATGAAAAACGTCGAACTGTGCAACCCGTTGTTGCCACAATTCAGGGGCTTTCACCCGGTGAAAATCAGACGAAGAATTACAATGAAATCCGGTGCGTAGTGCAGGATCAGGCCGGAAATGTCTGGTTTCCTGCATACAATTTACCCAAAGGACAGCAGGGAAATTTACTTAAATTCGATAGCCGCACGAAGCAGTTTGTGGGTTTTCGCGCTGGAACGCATGGCCTGGCTACGGGTCAATTCCGCTCGGCAACAGTAGATAGTAAAGGACAGCTTTGGTTAGGCTATCGGGGTGGCGGTATATTGCTCACATTTGACCCAAAAAAAAATGAGGCTACAAACAGAATGCCTACCACAAACCTCGACTACCGGGATGTTGTAAAGATTGTAGATGACCCTGCCCGAAACGTGATTTGGATTGCCCGATACATGGACGGTCTGTGGCAATATGACCGCAGAAAAAATACCACTCGTCAAGTGCTCAACGAACCCGTATTGAATATTTACCTCACTAAAAATAAGGTTCTCTGGCTAAAAACTTTGACATCAATCGTGCGCTTCAAACCCCAAAAAGGGCAACTCATTCGCTTCGGTTCGGAATACGACTTGCATAATTTCAACTACTCTCCTTTTTCAAAAACCGACGACGATGAGTTTTTCTTCGAGAAATTTCGCTTCTACAAGAAGCGACATCAAGCCTGATACCACCAAGCCCGAGGTGGTTTTTAGCTTCCTGAAGGTGTTTGATCATGAATTACACCTACTCCAGAGCCTAAACTACACAAAGACCATCGATCTCAATTACGACCAGAATTTTTTCGCCGTCGGTTTTTCAGCCCTCTCTTATTTTCAGTCCGAACGCAATCAATACGCCTACCAGTTGGTGGGTTTCAACAAAGACTGGGTCTTGTGCGGCAACAAACCGCTGGCCGTTTTCTCGAACGTTTCGCCGGGTAGCTATCAATTTCAGGTTAAAGGCAGTAACAATGATGGCGTCTGGAGTGATATAAAAACAATGTCAATTCACATCATTCCTCCGTTCTGGCAAACGTGGTGGTTTCGAGCCTTTGCCTTTACCCTGCTGATTTCGGTTGTTATAGCCCTGTATCGTTTTCAGGTAGAGCGCCGAACGCTAAAAGCCCGCTTAGAATCGGAAGAAGCCAAACGGCGGCAAATTGAAGCCGAATTGAATGAGAAAGAAGCTGCTTTTCAACTCAAGATATCGCAAACGGAAATGTCGGCACTGCGCTCACAAATGAATCCTCATTTTATCTTCAACTGCCTCAATTCCATCCAGTATTTTACCGCCCAAAACGACGCCGAAAAAGCATCCAACTACCTCACCAAGTTCTCCCGCCTGATTCGGCTCGTGCTCGAAAACTCAAAGTCTGAACGCGTCACGCTAACCAATGAACTCGAAACCCTGCGGCTCTACATCGAAATGGAAGCCATGCGATTTCAGCAGAAAGTTAGCTACGCTATTGAGGTAGCCACCGAGATCGACACCGACTCGATCCAGATTCCACCCCTGTTGTTGCAGCCCTTTGTGGAGAATGCCATCTGGCACGGGCTGATGCACAAGGAGGAAGGCGGTACCGTGCAGGTAAGTGTGCAACAGACGCAAGATAATTTGCTACACGTCGAAATTATTGATGATGGCGTTGGCCGTCAGCAAGCGGCTGAATACAAAAGCAAGTCGGCCACTCAAAACAAGTCCTTTGGCATGAAATTAACCGCCGAGCGGATTGAACTCATCAATCAACTCTACCATACCAAAACACAGGTAAACGTGGTGGATTTAATTGATGAGAATGGAAAAGCGAAAGGAACGAGAGTTACTATTTACATTCCGATTTAATAAATACATCCACACAATGACACGCGCCATTATTATCGACGATGAGCCTAATGCCGTCGGCTTATTAGCCCTGAGGCTTTCGCAACACTGCTCGCGAGTGGAGGTAATAGCCTCCTGCACAAACAGTCATAAAGGTGTACAGGCTATTCTCGACCATCAACCTGATGTTGTCTTTCTGGACATTGAAATGCCCCAGTTAAATGGTTTTCAGATACTGGAAGCCGTTGCAGGGGTATCATTTTCGCTGGTGTTCGTAACAGCCTACGACAAATTTGCGTTGAAAGCATTTCGCTACAGTGCGGTCGACTATTTGCTCAAACCTATTGACACGCAGGAACTGATACAGGCCGTTCAACGAGTAGAAAAACAACAAAAAACAGTCCCCGAACAGCTGGAGCACCTTAAACAACAATTTATCAGTCCTGGCAAAACATTCCCGAATCGCATTGCGCTGCCGTATCAGAATGGAGTGGCCTTTGTGGATATAAAAGACATTATTTACTGCGAATCGGACGACAACTACACTAAATTTCATTTAAGCGAAGGTCATCATCATTTAGCGACCAAATCGCTACGCGAGATTCAGGAATTACTGGAAGAGCGTGATTTCCTGCGTGTACATCGACAGTATTTGATTAACCTGAACCACATCAAAAAATTCGTTAAGGGCGAAGGTAGTTACGTAGTTATGTCGAATCAGCAAACCATTCCGGTTTCGCGGGCGCAAAAAGATCGTCTGATGGAACGCTTTGGCTGGTTATGAACGGCCCAGCATTAACTTTATAAACCCTGGCCTACTTTCGTTCGTTAGATAGTGACCCATTTTTCATTTACGCATGGCTCATTACCAACCCCTCCACGACTGGAACGTTTCGCCCGCCGAAGCCGTCGCGCTGCAACAGCAGTTACGCGCCCAAATTCGTATTGAACCCCTGGTTGAACCACCCCAAACCATTGCGGGATGCGACATTTCATTCAATAAGTTTGAGGAAACCGTTTATGCCGGCATTGTGGTGCTTCGACTCGATACGCTGGAGACCATTGAAGAAACGGGCGTAGTCAGTACGGCTCCGTTTCCTTACATTTCGGGCTTACTGTCATTCCGCGAAATACCGTCATTGCTCGAAGCATGGCAGAAGCTGAAAACCGAACCCGATGTAGTGATGTTCGACGGACACGGCACGGCACACCCACGCCGGATTGGCATTGCGTCTCACGCGGGTCTGTTTTTGAACCGGCCAACGTTCGGGTGTGGTAAGTCGGTGCTCGTAGGCAAGTACGAAGAGCCAATGCTCGAACGCGGCTCCTGGTCGCCAATGCGACACTATAACGAGGTAATTGGTGCAGCTCTGCGGACCAAGAATAAAGTCAATCCGGTCTATGTTTCGCCGGGCCATCTAATTGACATGCAAACGGCAATCTCGCTGACATTAGCCTGCAACGGGGGCTACCGCATTCCCGAACCGACCCGCCGGGCGCATAATCTGGTGAATGCACTACGGCGGGGCGAACGATTGGCTACTGACTAGTTTTTTCAGGAAAAATCTTAACGTCAGACCATTAAGCTTTTTGCAAAAACATGGTTTTAAGCACCATCACCGTTTTATCGACACGGCCTTCGATTTCCTCAAAATCGTTTGTGAGATGAATATTCTTTACCAGAGTTCCCCTTTTTAGCGTAGCGGATAAACCTCTTACCTTTAAATCTTTAATTAGTTTTACTGAATCACCTTCGGCGAGGATCGTTCCGTTACTGTCTTTTACATCCATTCACTTAGTTTCCTTTTAAATAAAGTATTGGTAACCTGCCGCAAAGGTAAGCAAAAGAGACAGGCTTGATGGTGGCACCAGTAAAGCGCCTTCCACTGCTAAAGCATAGCTGAAGTCGAACCTAAAGTAATTCACGCAGGCAGAGTTAGAAATCTCCTTGAACCTCCGTTTTGTAGCAGCCAGGTAATCAGGCAAAAACGTTGACAAAGCTGATAACTCTGATAATTAATGGA
>JANXVQ010000041.1 GCA_025351545.1 Spirosoma sp. | reverse complement strand
CGGATACTCGGTAAGGTATTGAGCACATCCATAAAAGCAGGCGATAAGCTTTTGTACACCAAAATGTACACCATACAAAAAAGCACTTACAAATTTTCTTTGTAAGTGCTTGATTTTCAGTAGTGGGAGTTGAGGGGTTCGAACCCCCGACCCTCTGCTTGTAAGGCAGATGCTCTGAACCAGCTGAGCTAAACTCCCCTTTTCTGTTTTTCCGTTTGCGATCCGCCTTGTGGTTGGTGTCGTTTGGGAGTGCAAATATACGGGTCTAAATAGTCCTTTTGCAAGCCTGGATCATAAAAAAACCAAAGTTTTTTGCAATTGCCTGATTGCCAATGGCTCCTGTACTACTCAAAAGTCAAGTATAACGTTACCGAATGGGTCGTAAGCTTATTTATGCCAATACCAGCCATATTGCTGGTAGGACGATAAAGGTTGACCAGGCCATGCGAGAAACGAAGTTCGGGGGCGAACTTGAAAAACTCGAAGAACTGCTCAAAACCGATACCATATTCAACGGCAAAATCCATGGTGCCAGTGCTCAGCTTAGTGGCGCCCTGAACGTCTTTTCGGCGCACGTTGCTCTCAATGCTGAACGCACCACCTGCCAGTAAATACATCCGGCTATTATTGCGCCGTTCAGATTTGTACTTTAGTAATAGCGGTAAATCAATCCAGGTTGACTCGCGGGTTTCCGTTCTTGATGTGCCGCCGGGATAGTCGTACTTCACCTCGCGACTAAAAAGCGAAACCGAAGGCGTCAATCGCAAGTCGAAGTGCTTGCTTAAATAGGTATTGACGACAAAACCAACCCGAAACGCGGGTTTGTTGGGCGAGTAAATTCGGTAGGCCGAATCGGCCGTTAAAAATTGTGGACTGAAGCCAACGCTGAAACGCGTGACGGGCGCGGCAAAGAAAAAGCCGTAATGAATCGTCTTGTCATCGTACCGTTCAAGATGCTTACGGACGTATTTGTAGCTTGACTGGGCCTGTGTCTTAACGTGACCAAAGCTAATGAGCAGTATAACCAGGCCGATCTGTACCGACAATCGGGCAATATGATTTGTCACGGTTTGTCCTGAATTGGCTGGTCTTGCTTGTGACCGATATAAATTGACGCAACGCCGAAGGTGAGCGGTATCCATTTGGTATTTTTGAATCCAGCCGCTTCGTAGATACGCAGAAAGTTGGGACCGTCGGGAAATGCCTGCACCGATTCGGGTAGGTAGGTATAGGCCGACGTGTCTTTGCTTACCAGGCGCCCAATAATCGGCAGGATAGTCCGGGAGTAAAAACCGTATAATTGTTTAAACGGGAATTGGCGCGGATTCGAGAATTCCAGCACTACGCACACACCACCAGGACGTGTAACACGGTGCATATCGGTTAATCCCTTAAGTAGATTCTCGAAGTTGCGTACACCAAACGAAACGATGACAGCATCGAATTCATTGTCTATGAACGGTAAACGTTCCGAATCACCTGACCGCAAATCAATAATAGCATCGACGCCACGCTTCTTCATCTTCTCCCGCCCGATGGCTAACATCCCTTCCGAAATGTCAACACCAATGATTTTTTCGG
Organism: Spirosoma sp.; assembly: GCA_025351545.1. Taxonomy (GTDB): domain Bacteria; phylum Bacteroidota; class Bacteroidia; order Cytophagales; family Spirosomataceae; genus Spirosoma. The sequence continues at coordinate 1,332 of JANXVQ010000041.1, read as the reverse complement.
GCTTTAGTGCGAGGGCTTCTAAAGCAAAATCGCCGGTGCCGGTGGCAATATCCAGTATTGTCCTGGGCGCGAAGGGCTTCAATTCCCGAATGGCCCGTTTTCGCCAGAGAATATCGATGCCACCGCTTAAAACGTGGTTGAGTAAATCGTATTTCGGCGAAATACTGTCGAACATTTCAGCGACTTGTTCGCGCTTGGAGGTGTCTTTATCTTTATAAGGAACGACGGCCATCTTGTAATGAGTGAATGATAGAGTGATTGAATGCTCGAATAGCTGACGCAAATTTCAGTCAACCAGCCAATCAGTCAACCAGCCTAAATTAATAGAACAAAGGTAGTGGGATAACGGCACGTTCCAGACGAAAGTTTGATATTCCGGCAGGCAATGTGTAGTTTCGACGGAATGTCATTCGTCTATACAATCTGATTTACTATGCTCATTTCCATTCTCCCGGCTTTGCTTGCATTGAGTTCTTTGATAGCTCATTCGCCCGGCGACGATGATAAACTAGCCAGGAAGGCTCGTAAAATCCATCAGCGCGTTTTGACGCTCGATACCCATGCCGATGCGCCAATTATGTTGCAGAAGGCTGGTTTTGATGTAGGCGTTTCGCACGATACCAAACGGGATCAGTCGCAGATCGACTTCCCGCGAATGAAAGAGGGTAGTATGGATGCCATGTTTTTTGCCGTTTACACATCGCAGGGTCCACGCACCGACGATGGCCACGCCGAGGCAAAACGTAACGCGCTGAACCAGTTCGATCTGATTCATCAGGCATTAAAAAAATACCCGAATTTAGCCGAGCTGGCTACCACACCCGCTGATGCTTACCGTATAAAAAAAGCGGGTAAGCGAGCAGTTTTTATCGGTATGGAAAATGGCTATCCCATTGGTAGCGACTTGTCTATGATTAAAACGTATTACGATCTTGGTTGTCGCTACATCACGTTAACTCACTTTGCCAACAACCTGATCGGTGATTCGTCTACCGATCCCGACGGGCCAATTTACGGTGGGCTTAGCGAGTTCGGGAAAAAGGTTGTGCCGGAAATGAATCGGCTTGGTATCCTGATCGACGTATCGCACGTGGCCGATAGTACGTTCTACGATGCGCTGGCTCTTTCTAAAGCCCCCGTTATTGCTTCACACTCCAACTGCCGGGCCTTATGCGATTTCCCCCGTAATATGACCGACGATATGATTCGGGCGATTGCCGCCAAAGGGGGCGTGGTGCAGGTCAATTTCGTGAGCGATTACCTCAAAAAGCCGTCGGATGCGCACCGGGCGGCCAAAACCAAAATCCGAATGGCGGGCGTGGGCAAGATAGA
>JANXVQ010000310.1 GCA_025351545.1 Spirosoma sp. | reverse complement strand
CTATGTCATCCTGCAAAATAACCGGGTTCAAGCAACCAGGACTACCATAAAACTGAGCTCAAACGTCTTGGGCAAACGTATCACGGGCATTAAGCGATTGGATATAAATCAGGCTGTTTCTGCTGATGCTATTTCACTGAATTTGCCGGGCTTTGGGCAGAATGTGCTGAAACTAGATTTACAATAAGAACCGGCACGTCAACTTTGTCAAAGCTCCTCATAAAACCAACTATGAATACAACCATTGATACGGCCGTCATTGTCATTTTTTCGGCCTTTGTACTGGCTATCGGGATGCTCTTTGCCCGAACGGGTCGAAACTTAAAATCCTTCTTTGCGGGTGGAGAAGCCGTTCCCTGGTTCATTGGCGGACTATCGCTGTTCATGAGTTTTTTCTCTGCCGGTACGTTCGTAGCCTGGGGTTCCATTGCTTACAAACACGGCTGGGTCGCCATTACCATTCAATGGACAATGTGCATTGGTGCACTCATAACGGGTCTTTATCTGGCTCCGCGCTGGAAAGCAACGGGCGCACTAACGGCCGCCGAGTTTATCCGGGCACGATTGGGGGCAACGGTTCAAAAAGTGTACATCTTCATTTTCACGCTGGTGTCGCTATTTATCAAAGGCTCCGTGCTTTATCCAGTTGCCAAACTGGTCAGTATATCGCTCAATTTACCACTGGTTCCCTGTACCATCGGGCTGGGATTATTCATGATTGCTTACACCGCTGTAGGTGGACTGTGGGCGGTTATGGTTACCGATATATTGCAATTCGTCGTGCTGTCGGCAGCGGTGTTCATTCTTTTGCCCCTTTCGCTGGACAAAGTGGGTGGATGGGATGGATTCGTCAGTAACGTACCGGACGATTTTTTCAACCTGCTGAACGGCGAATACACCTTCGGATTTATAGCCGCTTTTGTCATTTATCACATCTGCTACATTGGTGGCAACTGGACATTCGTGCAACGCTACACCAGCGTCGATAGCCCGAAGTCGGCGCGTAAAGTAGCATTTCTATTTGCGGGACTGTACCTCATAAGCCCCATAATCTGGATGATGCCGCCGATGATTTACAAAGCCATCAACCCTTCATTAACCGGGCTGGACACCGAAAACGCATACCTGCTGATTTGTAAACTCGTTCTGCCACCGGGTCTTTTGGGCCTGATGCTAACGGGTATGTATTTCTCAACATCGGCCAGTGCCAATACGGCTTTGAATGTAGTGTCGGCCGTTTTCACGAATGACATTTACAAAGGGCTAATTAATCCGGCGGCATCGGATCGGAAACTGATGCGCGTAGCCCGAGGCTCATCCTGGGTCTTTGGCTTGGGCATGATCGTGATCGCGTTGCTGGTTCCGGCAGCGGGCGGCATTGTCAATGTGGTGTTGAGTATTTCGTCCATTTCGGGCGGGCCGCTGCTGGCTCCTCCCCTTTGGGCGTTATTTTCCAAACGCCTGAACAGCCCAACAACGCTTTGGGTCACGGGTATTAGCCTGACTATCAATCTGTTTTTTAAAGTTCTGTCGCCTATACTGCTCGATTTCAAACTAACACGGGGCGAAGAAACCATTATTGGCGTGGGCCTGCCGTTGTTGTTATTATTGGCCTACGAACTCTATGCACGATCAAAGGACGTAGTGGCGGCTGAGTATTATCAATATCTGATTACCCGTCAGCAAAAGCGCGACGATGCCCAGATCGAATCGCCAGAAGAGTCATTGGCGGTAAAAAAACAGAATCGTTTTGGCTTGCAGGTCATTGCCGGGTCGCTCGTTTTTACGGCCCTGATGCTATTCGGTTTGAGTTTCCTGACGACAAAAGGAGCCGGAATAACAGCGGGCATTTCGGTGGTGGTTCTGGTAATGGCCCTCATTCCCTGGCGAGCCTCAAAACGAGTTCAAATGCTCGCTGATCCGGGGTCAATTAATAAACTTGTCAATTCAAACCTATCAAACCTATAAGGTTTCTAAAACCTTGTAGGTTTCGACTCCGACAACTCAATGAAACAAACACACTACGTATTCACACTCTTATTTCTGGCAGTTCTAACCTTTCCTGCCTTCGCCCAATACACGATTCGCGACCCGAACGCAATTCCGCTTCATGGTGAATGGGTGTTTGCAATGGACCCAATGGACGTTGGCGAAAAAGGAAAATGGTATCGGGAAGATGCGCCACTCGGTCGATGGAATAAAGTGACGGTGCCACACTGTTTTTCTGTCGATCCGCGCTATCAATTTTACACCGGAACGGCCTGGTACCGGCGGACTTTCCCCTGGCAACCCACCACGGGCAAACGCGTAATTCTTCATTTCGATGCGTCTTATTACGAAACATCGGTCTGGATCAATGGCCGAAAAGTTGGTACACACGAAGGCGGCTACACGCCGTTTCACTTCGACGTAACCGAGTTTCTGAAGACTAATAATAACACTATCGCCGTTTCGGTGAACAACAATACGTGGCGGGTCGGAACTATACCGGGAGCCAAAGACAACAACGAACCCAACGACCCATTTCCCGGCTGGGTGAACTACGGCGGCCTGATACGTCCGGTTTATCTGACTGTTGAACCGGATGTTTACGTCGAAAATGTGAAAACGGAAGCGATGCCAGACCGGGACGCCGGACCGCTACAAAAAGGCACGGCTACGTTAAAAATCAAAACTCGTGTTCGCAACGCAAGCGGGCAGGCTATTACACCAAAATTAACCTTTCGGGTAGAGCAAAATGGCAAACCAATAACGCTTATTTGGAAACAGCAAACCGGTAGTGTAGCACCCAATCAGACAGCCGTATTGGAAGCAGAAACAACGCTTAAAGCTATTGATGTAAAGCTGTGGAGCATCGACCAACCGACTTTATATGATGTGCAGGTAATCGCAGCTACCGACACCGTCCGTACTCATTTCGGGATTCGTAAAGTTGAGGTACGTAACGCCCAATTGTTGCTGAACGGTCAGCCGATAAAAGTAGCGGGTGGCAATCGTGTTGTCGATTATCCTGGCCTGGGATCGCTGGAGCCGGATTGGGTGGTTGAAAAAGACATGCGCCTGATGAAAGAAGCGGGCATGGAACTCCATCGCCTAACCCACTACACACCCTCTGAAACCATTTACGATTGGGCCGACCGCAACGGAATGCTGATTATCAGCGAAGCCGGAAACTGGCAGTTAACGCCGAGGGAGATGGACAACGACACCATCCGAACGAAGTTCCGGCAGCAGTTTCGGGAGATGGCCGAGCGCGACTGGAATCACCCCTGCATCATTGCATATAGTGTTGGTAATGAGTACTTATCGGAGCAACCAGCGGGCCAACGATGGACGAAAGACATGATTGCCTACGCCCGCGAACTTGACCCTACCCGGCTCTACACCTTCGCGTCTATGCGGCTCAATACGTTACCCAAAAAACCGGAAGATGAAGCCAGCCAGTACTGCGATTTTATCTCGACCAACACGTATGGCAACCACACAAATGTTCTGAAACACATCCATTCCCTTTACCCCGACAAACCAATTTTCATCAGCGAATACGGCACTCGGGCCGATGGCAAAGACAGCGAAGCAGGACAGGTGAGCCATATCGAAAAATTTCTGACCGATATCCGGCAGTTGCCCTACGTAGTGGGTGCGTCCTGGTGGTCGTTTAATGATTATCTGAGTCGGCACGATGGGACAAACCAGGACGGCACCCGCCCGTGGGGATTGGTGCGCGGAGACCGCTCGAAACGGCCGCTTTACCTGGCTCACCAAACTGGCATGGCTCCCGTTACGGTCGAGAAAGTGAGTTGGGAAGTTGGCAGCGAAGGCGTTCATACCTTGACACTTCGCGTAACGGCCCGGAATGATTTTCCAGCTTACGCCATCAGTAAGTATCAGCTAAAAGCGAACAACAAAACGTTGCTTATTCCGGATTTACAACCGGGTCAACAGGCTATTTTAACTATTCCTGTACGTGGTTTCGACAAAAAAATGACCGTCGAAATTATCAAACCAACAGGCTTTTCTATTCTTACTCAAACTATTGATTTACTGAATGATACGCGAACAGGCAACTGACAAACGAACCCTGAAAAACATTCGCTACGATGCCGACCTAATTGTTATTGGCGGAGGGTTATCAGGCGTTTGCTGCGCAATTACGGCTGCCCGTGCGGGTACTCGCGTGGTGCTGGTGCAGGACCGGCCCGTGCTGGGTGGAAACTCCTCGTCCGAAGTGCGGCTGTGGGTGCTGGGTGCTACGTCGCACATGGGCAACAACAATCGTTGGGCGCGGGAAGGTGGCGTAATTGACGAACTTCTTCTCGAAAACTTATACCGAAATCCGGAAGGAAATCCGCTCATTTTCGACACAATTCTGCTTGAAAAAGTAGTGCTCGAACCCAATATTACGCTGTTGCTCAACACGGCAGTCTACGAAGTTGAGAAAGCCAACGAGGAGACGATTAGCGAACTAAAAGCGTTTTGCAGCCAGAACAGCACGATGTACGACCTGGTCGCTCCGCTCTTCTGCGACGCTTCGGGCGATGGTATTGTGGCGTTTCAGGCAGGAGCTGCGTTTCGGATGGGAGCCGAAAGCCGGGAAGAATTCGATGAAAAGTTTGCCCCCACCGCTGAATACGGCGAACTCCTGGGACACTCGCTTTATTTTTACACCAAAGACACCGGCCGACCCGTTCGCTACATTCCACCGTCCTACGCATTACAGGATATCACACAAATACCTCGTTATAAGCGATTTAACGCACAGGAGTACGGCTGCCAACTTTGGTGGATTGAGTATGGCGGTCGACTCGATACGGTCCACGATACCGAAGCCATTAAATGGGAACTCTGGAAAGTAGTATACGGCGTCTGGAATTACATCAAGAATTCCGGCCAGTTTCCCGAAGCCGAAACAATGACACTCGAATGGGTTGGGCAGATTCCCGGCAAACGCGAAAGTCGCCGGTTTGAGGGCGATTACATGCTGAAGCAACAGGACGTAGTGGACCAACGAACGCATCCCGACGCGGTAGCCTTTGGCGGCTGGTCCATCGACTTACACCCTGCGGACGGTATTTTTTCGGAGAAACCGGGTTGCAATCAATGGCATAGCAAAGGCATTTATCAGATTCCATATCGCTGTCTTTACAGTCGAAACGTAACGAATTTATTTCTGGCCGGACGTATCATTAGTGCCTCACACGTAGCATTTGGATCATCGCGCGTCATGGCGACGGGTGCCCACGTTGGACAGGCGGCAGGTATGGCGGCTGCATTATGTGCGCATAACCATCTGCTGCCACGCGCCCTTACAGAACCGGCCCAAATGCAGATATTACAACAGGAATTGCTAAAAACCGGCCAGCACATTCCGGGTCTATGGTTGCATGACGATCAGGATTTAACACAACAGGCTACATTATCGGCATCCAGCGAATTTGTTCTGAACGAATTGCCGCCTGATGGGCCTTTGCTCCCGCTAAGGTATTCGGCGGCTCAAATGCTGCCGTTATCTGCCGGACCTGTCCCTAAAATGACGGCCTTCGTTACCGCCAACCGCGACACGACGCTGACAGTTGAATTACGAAAAAGTAGCAAGCCGTTTAACCATACGCCAGATGTAACGCTGGAAACGAAAACTATATCGGTAAGCAAGGGAAAGCAAGAAATAGACTTATCGTTTGCCAGCCAGCTTTCTGAGCCGCACTATGTGTTTGTTACGTTTCTGAAGAACGAGCATATTCAGTTACAATACAGTCAGTTGCGTATTACGGGTATTTTGTCGGTATTTAATAAAATTAATCCGGCGGTTTCGAACTACGGCAAGCAGGAACCAACCGAAGATATTGGTGTCGATACGTTCGAGTTCTGGTGCCCCGAACGTCGGCCCAGCGGCCAGAATATTGCATTACGGATTCAACCCGGCATTCGGTTATTTAGTCCGATCAACGTTCGCAATGGCGTCCAGCGCCCAACAAATCAGCCGAATGCATGGGTAGCGAATCTCAACGATCCCAACCCAACATTAACACTGACCTGGCCGTCAAAACAACGTATTAGTCGAGTAGAATTATCCTTTGATTCCGACTTCGATCACCCGCTCGAATCGGTCATTATGATTCACCCCGAAACCGTTTCGCCGTTTTGCGTTGATGAATTTGTCCTTTGCAACGACCGACAGGAACACCTTTTCCGCCAAACCGATAATCACCAGAGCCGCAGCACGATTCGGTTTGAGCAACCGATTGAAACCCGCAGCTTAACGATGCATTTAAAGAAAAAGTTGAGCC
>JANXVQ010000958.1 GCA_025351545.1 Spirosoma sp. | reverse complement strand
TGGATAGTTTCTCTGCTTCAGCCAATCGCCCCGTTACAAACGCCGACCTGGCGAAATAGCGCTCAAAAAATGGATTGTCAGGATACTGCTCATTCATGTATTTCGACATTTCATAAGCCTTATCGTACTGGTTCTCCATGCTATAAATCTGGACCAGAAAATATCTGGCCTCCACTCGGGTGTAAAAGGCCGAGTTTGCCGTTTTTTCTAATTCCTTGATCCCATTTACTTTATTTCCTTTCGGAAAAAACATCAGAATAGGCTTCAGCAACGGGTAATTCTCTGGAATCCACTGCGCGTAATAGTTGTACATACCATCGCCAAATAGCAGTTCGGGGCTGAAATCAGCATTGCCTTTACACTTGTCAAAATACTTGAGCGCATTTTTACCAGCAAATGTTGCCTTCGCCCATTTTTTACGTTCCGAATATAAGCGCCCTTTGAAAGCGTAGGCCGCGGCCAGAAAAAAAGCGGGTTCAAGCTTGTTCTCGCTGTCGTCATAGAGCTTTTCGGCCATGGCGATGGTCGTATCCATGTACGCCAGACATTGTGTGTCATAGTCAGTAACGTCGGTATTCGGCACAATTTTCCACCACTCAGCTAAGCCCATCAAAAAGTAAGGCATTGGATGCTTCGGATAACGCACCTGCAACCAACGAAACTCCTTGTCGGCATCGTAGAATTTATAATTGTACATCTGATTGATGGCCTCCGCCGATTCAATCTGAACGCCGGGGTGTTTTAAAAGACCATCGTATTTTTTATCAAACGCCGACGGGTCGTAAAGTTGGGCCTGAGCCAGAGCCGCCAGACCAGTTAGCCATACCGTCAACAATATCTTCTTCATTCGTTAAAAATAGCTTTGTTAGTATATCAACGTAATCTGGCATCCGTCCGTTTGCCTATGCTTATTTTTCGGTAAAATTTTGCCCGCTAGCTCACCATCAATGTATCTTTGCGCGCCCAAGACATCGATATGATAACGATTAAAGACAAAACGTTTGTTCCGTTTATTCCCGCAGAGTCCATTCAGGAACGAATTCAGGAATTAGCTAAACAAATTAATCAGGAGTATGCCGATAAACAGCCGCTTATTGTGGTCGTCCTGAACGGTGCCTTTTTATTCGCAGCCGACCTGGTTAAACACTTGACCATATCCTGCGAAATTACTTTTATTCGGGTAGCTTCTTACGCAGCAACGGAGTCTAGTGGTCAAATTAAACAGATTCTGGGACTAAGTGAATCCATTGAAGGTCGCGATCTGATCGTTGTCGAAGATATTGTTGATACGGGCTTTACACTACACGAAGTATGTAATCAGCTCCGGGATAAGGGCCCCGCATCGCTTACCATTGCGACGCTGCTGTTCAAGCCAACCGCGTTAAAAGAGCAACTCGATTTGCATTACGTTGGTTTTGAAATTGAAAATCGTTTTGTGTTAGGTTACGGTTTGGATTATGATGGTTTAGGACGAAATACACAGGACATCTACGTATTGGCCTAGAATCTGGCTTTTATCGATCTACTTCGCCCATTACTACGTCAATTGACCCAATAATAGCCACTAAATCGGCTAGCATGGCCCCCCGGCTAATTTCGCTGATGACCGACAGGTTATGAAAGCTGCAAGACCTGGCCTTGCAGCGTATCGGCACATCTGATTTTCCATCTGTCCGAAAGAAGAAACCAAGTTCACCTTTGGCGCTTTCGGCGCGAGCGTAAAAATCCATTGCTTTCGGCCGGATTTTCTTCGGCACTATAGCTTGCGGATCGTAGTCTCGGGTCCGCTTATGATCTCCAAGTAGTTGATCGAGACACTGTTCCACGATTCGGATGGACTCATGACACTCCAGCACCCGAACATTATTCCGGTCCCAGCAGTCGCCAACGGTGCCCACTAATCCTTCACCAATTGGAATGTCAAAATCCAATTCGGGATAGACCGAGTAACCATCCACCCGCCGAAGGTCATAGCGTAGTCCCGAGCCGCGCAACATCGGGCCCGTACAGCCATAATTTATAGCCACAGGCAAAGGCAAAACGCCGACATTGGCTGTGCGCTTAATAAAGATTTCATTTTCGATCACCAACTGCTGCAACTCAACCAGTTTGGGTTTGAGGTAGGTGATAAACTCGCGGCACCGCTCTTCAAAACCTACCGGAAGATCGTAGAATAAACCGCCAACCCAGATGTAATTGTAGAGCATACGAGCGCCACTAACCCATTCGAGAAGACGCTGAATATGTTCGCGATCGCGCATCAGCCACAAGAAAGCGGTGTAAGCGCCCATATCGAGGGCATACGTACCAATACCCACAAAGTGAGCCGCAATACGATTTAGTTCGGCGACCAACACTCTAATATATTCGGTACGCCTGGGAATATCGTTTTGAATACCCAGCATTTTTTCGACACCCATTACAAACGCGT
>JANXVQ010000956.1 GCA_025351545.1 Spirosoma sp. | reverse complement strand
GATGTGCTGATCATTCTGGCTATTTTCTCGATCTTCAACAACGTATTACCTTTCTCGCTGGATGTTGACCAGGCGTTTGTAGGTGCGCTGCTGACGATTATGGGTTATTCGATGAACGATACCGTTGTAGTGTTCGACCGGGTTCGTGAGTATCTGGCCGAGAACAAGGGTAAGAAAGAAAGCATCCCGACAATTATCAACAACGCGCTAAACGCGACGCTGAGCCGCACGGCCGTAACGGGTTTCTCCACGATTCTTGTTCTTTTGGTGCTATTTATTTTCGGGGGTGAAACGATTCGTGGTTTCTCTTTCGCCATGCTCATTGGTGTTATCGTTGGTACTTATTCGTCGCTGTTCGTTGCTACGCCAATTGTGGTTGACTCGCTGAGCCGCGATCAGGAGCAAGAAGGACTTAGTGCGCCGGTTACCACGGTTGTCGAAAAGAAAACCGGTTTTGATGCTATCCCGACAGACTTCACAAGCGCGGCACCCGCCACGCCTGAAGAGTTTACGGCCAAAAAGGAAAAGAAAGCTAAAACGCCGTTGATTCGTCCATCGCAATCATAATTAATTAGTTTCAGAAAAGCCGGGTGGTATTCGTTCCATCCGGCTTTTCTAGTTTTTATCTTACAATTCAGTATCTTTCCAAACGATTTACCTAATAATCTTTTTCTAAAAGGCATAATTACCAAACTCTAATTCTTCCTTCATGGAAACCAAACTAAAACCTATCGATACCAGAATCTGGCGCAAGAAGCCTTTGGCGGCCTATGAAGCCGACATGAAAAAGAGTGAATTAAAGCGAGTGTTGACGCGCTGGTCACTAACCTCTCTTGGTATTGGAGCCGTTATTGGCGGGGGCGTGTTTGTACTTACCGGCATTGCGGCCAACGAATGGGCGGGCCCGGCACTTGCCCTTGCCTTTGTTATGGCGGGTGTTGCCTGCGCATTTGCCGCCCTTTGTTACGCTGAATTTGCTTCTATTCTGCCTGTTGAAGGATCGGCTTATGCATACTCATACGGTACGGTAGGCGAAATTTTTGCCTGGCTTATCGGTTGGAACCTGATTTTGGAATACATGATGGGCGCTACAACGGTGGCCGTTAGCTGGTCGGGCTACTTCGAAAAACTACTTCATTTAGTCGGTATCAATCCACCTATCTGGCTAATGAACGATCCTATCACAGCGCAGGAAAAAGCTGAAAAGCTGCGGGCGGCTGGTGAGATCATTCCCGATTTTGCGTTTGCAGTCAACTTGCCTGCGTTCCTGATCGTGTGGTGTGTTACCTATGTGTTGGTCAAAGGCATTAAAGAAGCGGCAAGTACTAATAACGCCATCGTAATTCTGAAAGTGGCAACGGTTATTTTTGTAATTATCGCCGGTTCGTTCTACGTCGATGTCGCGAACTGGACGCCCTTTATTCCGGCTCCGGTTATCGACGCGGGTGGTCAGCAGCATTACGGATTCAACGGGATCGTAACGGCCGCCGGTATTGTGTTTTTTGCGTATATCGGCTTCGACGCCGTTTCAACACAGGCCGGGGAAGCCATCAACCCTAAAAAAGACGTTCCGTTTGCCATTATCGCATCGCTAATTATCTGTACGGTACTTTATATTCTGGTCTCACTCGTGCTTACGGGTATGGTTAAATATGATTCGCTGGACCTAAAAGCACCAGTGGCACAGGCATTTGCCGATATTCCGGGATTAACCTGGGCCGTGTACCTGATTACGATTGCCGCCATTGCCGGTCTAACATCTGTAATGCTGGTGATGATGCTCGGCCAAACACGAATTTTTCTTGGTATGGCTAAAGACGGTCTGCTACCGAAAAATCTGTTTGCCTCCATTCACCCAACGTTCAAAACGCCCTGGAAAAGTACGATTCTGGTTGGTGCTATTGTCTCGACAGTATCTGCACTAACGCCCATCGACAAGGTCTCGGAGTTGTGTTCGTCGGGAACGTTGCTTGCCTTTGCCATGATCTGCGGAGCCGTTTGGCTGTTGCGCGTTCGGGAGCCAAATCTGGAACGTCCCTACCGGACTCCTGCCCTGCCCGTTGTGGCTACGCTGGGTATTTGTGCCAACCTCTACCTGATGTACAATTTACGGACAGACACCAAAATCTCATTTGTCATCTGGTGTACACTCGGTGTTATCGTGTATTTTTTATACAGTCGTCGGCATAGCCACCTGAATAATCCTGAAGATCATCAGTAACCAGTAGATCAGTCTTGTATAAGTACGTTCAAAAACGCCCTCCAGCCTAAGACTGGAGGGCGTTTTTATTAGTCTGTTCACTAAACATCTCACTCACTACCTGTAGTTTTGTCTCCTGATGAGTGAACAGGAATTATTCGGGTACGCGTCGGCTATTGTTGTAGGGCTGGTTATTGGGTTAGCCGGTGGAGGTGGCTCAATTCTAACTGTGCCAATTTTCGTGTATATTTTTCATATACCAACCGTACTCGCAACAACCTACTCACTATTCGTAGTGGGCTCCACATCGCTGGTAGGTTCCATAAATCATATTTGGAAAAAACGCGTCGACCTCCCCGTAACCGTAGCGTTTGCCCTTCCTTCGTTTGTATCGGTCTATTTAAGCCGTCGGTTTCTGGTTCCTGCCCTGCCTGACCCGCTTTTCCAATTCGGGCAGTTTGTTCTTCCCAAGAGCAACGCCATTCTTTATTTTTTCGCCTTTGTAATGATTATTGCCGCCCGTGCCATGATTCGCAGCGACCGACCAGAGCAGGGCGAAGCCGCCGATGGACGCCCGCGTTATGGTAGTCTGGCCCTCGATGGCCTGGCGGTAGGTATGCTAACGGGCACTATTGGCGCAGGGGGCGGCTTTTTAATTGTTCCAATGCTGGTGTTGCTGGCGGGTTTGCCCATGTACCGGGCAGTAGCGACATCGGTCCTTATTATTGCCGTCAACTCATTTGTCGGGTTTCTGGGCGATATTCACCACACCGACCTGAACTGGAATTTTCTGCTGCCTTTTACGGGTTTATCCGTTATCGGCATCTTCATCGGGATGTATTTAGCCCGCTTTGTAACCCCCGATAAACTCAAAAAAGGATTTGGCTGGTTCGTTCTCGCGGTAGCTTTTTATATGATTAGCCGGGAACTGTACAACACAATGATATGATTATCGAACAATTATATACGGGCTGTCTTGCACAGGGAGCCTATTATATCGAAAGCAATGGTGAAGCCGCCATTATTGATCCGCTCCGTGAAACATCGCCTTACACGCGAAAAACCGACAAAGCCGGGGCTAAAATCAAATACGTTTTCGAAACCCACTTCCACGCCGATTTTGTATCGGGGCATGTTGATTTAGCAAAAAAGACTGGAGCAACTATCGTATATGGCCCCAACGCCGATACGAGTTATAAAGCATACCACGCCAGGGATGGCGAAACATTTTCTTTGGGCAATGTGACGATAACGGTTTTGCACACACCCGGCCATACGGCAGAATCAACAACCTATTTACTCACCGACGAAACCGGAAAAGACCGCGCTATTTTCACCGGCGATACGCTTTTTATTGGTGATGTGGGTCGGCCTGATTTAGCGATCAAAGGTGATTTGACCGAACGTGATCTGGCGGGTATGTTATACGATAGCCTCCACGCCAAAATTATGCCGCTTGCCGACGACGTAATTGTATATCCGGCGCATGGCGCAGGCTCGGCTTGCGGCAAAAATATGAGCAAGGAAACAACGGATACACTTGGCAATCAGAAACGCTTCAATTATGCACTACAGGCCAAGTCAAAAACCGAGTTTATCGAGAAAGTACTTGATGGACTGACAACGGCTCCTGCTTATTTCGCCGAAAATGCCCGACTGAACAAGGAAGGGTACGAGCCCATCGACCGGGTAATGAAACGCGGCAGTCACGCCCTATCGCCCGATGCGTTTGAACTTTCAGTTAACGAAACCAGCGCCCTGATTCTGGACGTGCGCGATGCGGTTGATTTTGCAAAGAGCTTTATTCCAAACTCAGTTAACATCGGTTTAAACGGGCAGTTTGCTCCCTGGGTTGGCGCCTTAATTCCTGAATTAACGCAGCCAATCGCTCTTGTAACCCCAAAGGGTCAGGAGAAAGAAACAGTTCTCCGTCTGGCCCGCGTTGGTTACGACAATTGCATTGGCTTTCTGGAAGGTGGATTCTCAGCCTGGCAACAGGCTGGGAAAGAGCTCGATACGATTGAATCCATTTCAGCAGACGAGTTCGAGAAACGCTGGCAACAGAATCCGGCGATTCCGGTTATTGATGTGCGAAAGCCCGCAGAATTTGTCGGAGAACACGTTGAGGGAGCAAAAAACGTATCGTTAGACAATCTCAACGATCATATGGCCGAAATTAATCGCAACGAGCCGGTCTATGTTCACTGTGCCGGAGGTTACCGCTCAATGGTAGCTAATTCGATCTTAAAAGCACGCGGTTTTACCAACGTCGTGAATGTAGAAGGCGGCCTGACCGCCATAAAAAAGACAAACGTGCCGATAGTGTTATCGGTTAGCAGTCATTAATGCATATTTTCATTATTGACTTTCAGAGAGCGAATAACTCTTCAACGGTCATTTGCAGATCTGATATAACCGGGGCGGCATTGAATGTGTCGTTTTCAAAACAAGTTACGTTCTGCCGGGGCGATGTAAATACACGAACCATACGGAGTGATGGATGGATGTGCCAAACAACCTGAATCCCAGCTTCGAAATACTCGATCACTTTTGATTCTACAGTTTTAACTCTGTCGCTGGGGGAAATAATTTCTATTACAAAAGATGGAATTGGCTCCGAATCTGGACTTTGAGATTCTTTGATCTGGTCGTCTGTAAAGAAAGCCATATCTGGAATTCGTTTTTGATCAGGCGTAATCCAAATGCTACTTTCCTCGAACATATACCCTTTCTCCTGGAAAGCTTTCGTCTTCTGAAACGCTACTTGCACATTTCTGACCAGATACCGTTCTTCTTTCCTCATTCCATCCGTAGGTATAGCAAAACCATTTTCAAACTCATACAGAAAGCCGTTGTCGGGATTCCAGTTCATAAACTGTTGCTTTGACATCGGAATACGAACATCAGTTGCTTCGTCCTGAGCTTCGAGCAGTGTGCTTTCCATGACTTATGAGGTTTTATGTAAATGTACAAAATTGAGCTGTCAGTCGATAATCGTCACGCTAAACCTACCCACTTGACAACTAATGACTAACAACTCAATTTGTTATTTAGGATGTGCTCTAACTATTCAATCAGTGAGCGCGACATATTCGATTTCTTTGGCAATATATTTTTTAAGCCGACTACTTAACGATTTTGGTGTCACAAGTTCAATTTTACGGTGTAAAGAATCTTCGAAAAAGAAGGCTAAATGCATCAGGTTTTTAAATGAAGCCTGTCCAGTTTCATAGTCAACCAGCAAGTCGATATCACTGTCAGGTCGTTGCTCATCCCTGACAAATGATCCGAACAACCCAATTTGCACGACACCGAACGATTTGATCTGCTCACGATTTAGCTGTATAAATTGAAGAATCGTTTGCTTGTTCAATTCCATAGCTTCATGATTTTCAACTGACAAAGATCGCTGAATTTTAGATACCCTAATTCTTATTATTTCTTTTCCGGCATCAGCACCAGCCGAATTAAGTTCGAGCCAAAGTATTGATTGGCAGCGTCTTTTGTGCTTTCAACCGTCACTTTGCTTAGCTGTTCGCTCTCGTGCAGAACTTCGTCCGGCGCGTCGCCATTGTAGTATTGATTCTGGAGATAACCCAGCCAGAACTGGTTGTCTTTCAACTGTAGTTCAGTTTCGCGTCGGGTTTCGGCTTTGAATTTGGCAATATCGGCGGGTAAGGCGCCCTTCTGTTTCAGGTCATTTATCAGTTCCTGAGTCTTGGCAATGAGCTTTTCGACGTTTTCGGGCGCACAGCCAAAATTGATGCGGAAGGTGTAACGCGGCACCGGGTATTTAGCATAGGCAGCACTGGCGCCCACGCCATAAACGCCACTTTCCTCTTCCCGCAGCTTTTCAATTAGCTTGATTTCGAGCACTTCAGCCAATGCATCCAATTGCGTCGCCGTTTCGGGCGACCACGTTAAATCGCCACTGTAGATTAATTGCACAGACGATTTCGGGTCGAGTCCTTTATAAACCGTCTTGCTGATTTGGCCTTTCGGCGCACGGATGCCTAAGTCGTTGAATTTCTCCGCTTTATCCGTTGATGGTAAGCCACCAAGGTATTTCTCAACCAACGGTTTCAGCTTGTCTTCGCTGAAATTTCCGACGAAATAAAACGTAAAGTCACCCGCGTTGGCAAACCGTTCCTGGTAAATTTTCAGAGCACGGTCGAGGTCAATTTCATCTAAATCCTCCGGTTTGAGTGGTTGCCGACGTGGGTTGTTATTGCCCAGCGTTACCGATACCGTATCCTGAAATACTTTTGCCGGTGTTGGTGTGTTAATCTGATTCTGTAAAGAACTGCGCTGGTTCGACAGGAAACCCTTCACCACATCGGCGTCTTTTCGGGGCTGCGTAAAATAGCTATAGAGAAGTTGCAGGGCCGTTTCCAGATCTTTCGGGGCTGCGCTACCATTAATTCCTTCGCTTAATTCACCCACATAGGGAAACACACTTACCTGCTTTCCCGACAAGAATTTGCCCAGTTGAATCTGGTTGTACTCACCTGTGCCACCCATAGCGGTCAGCGTGGAAGAAAACCGCGCCGACATGAAGTCCTTCAGATCATACAGCGATGTGCCGCCGAAACTGCTGGCAGAAAACAGAATCTGGTCATTTTTGAAATTCGTAGGTTTCAGCACGACGCGAACGCCATTTTTCAGTGTCCATTCCGTCACACCGATGTCTTTAACCGGCTTCTCGCTCACAACGGGCGAACCGGTTGGCTGTTTGGCCAATAACGGACTGTTCAGGGTCTTATCCTCATAGGCCGTTAAGCCTTTTCCGGCATCGTCGACATAACTCAGAATTTGCGCAACGGTCGGGAGTTTAGCTTTCTCCTTTTCAGGAGCCATGACGATAACAGCCCGGTTGTCGTTATGAATAAATTGGTCAACCAACGAATTCACCTCGGCGAGTTTGATACCATCCTGCTCGCGTTTCAGGAAATTATAGTAAAAATCAATGCTCGTGTAAGGCGCTTTATCGGTGAAGTTCTGAACGTACTCATTCACGTAATTAACCGAGCGGGTTTTGTCGCGTTCGCTGTAAGCCTGCTCCACATTCGTCATAAACTCCTGTTTGGCGCGGGCCAGTTCAGTTGCTGTAAACCCAAACTGCTTTACGCGGGCATTCTCGTCAAGTACCGCCCGAATTGCTTTTTCGACATTGCCTTCTTTGGCTACGGCGATGGACGTAAATGCGT
Organism: Spirosoma sp.; assembly: GCA_025351545.1. GTDB lineage: Bacteria > Bacteroidota > Bacteroidia > Cytophagales > Spirosomataceae > Spirosoma. The sequence continues at coordinate 9,275 of JANXVQ010000956.1, read as the reverse complement.
CGAGATTACCCAAAAAGTCGCTATAGTTACTGTAGCCACCCAAAAATGGCGGATCGGCGCGTTGGGTTAATTCCTGTATTCGGTTGCCAATCATGGTGTTAAACAGGCCGCGTTTTATACTTTCCCGCAGGTCATTCAACGTCTTTTCTTTAATTTCAGGCCGTTTATAAATCACCTGAACGACCGTGTTTGGCTGTTCAGGATCAGTTACGATAACCACCTTCGTATCTTTATGTGCCGGAATTTCGTATTCAGTACGAGGCTTGCGGGTTGTAACGGCTGGAATACGACCGAATTTTTCGCGGATAATTCCTTCCACCTGCTTCATGTCGAAGTCGCCAACAGCGATGACAGCCATGAGATCGGGCCGATACCAATCTTTATAAAATTGACGTAATGTTTCGGGCTTGAACGTGGTCAATACCTGCTCTGTTCCGATGGGAAGTCGTTTGGCATATTGCGAATCATTCAGCAGAGCGGGAAAATATTTGTCGCGCATCCGCTGACCAGCACCCCGACCGAGCCGCCGTTCTTCCAAAATAACACCCCGCTCCTTGTCGACTTCGGCTGGGTCAATTGTTGCGTTGTGCGCCCAGTCTTCCAGAATTTGAAACGCTTTATTGAACACATTGGCCGAGTCCGTTGGAACGGGCAATTGATAAACCGTTTCGTCGAAGCCCGTATAGGCATTCAAATCGGCTCCGAATCGAACGCCCGACGATTGCAAAAAGTTAACTAATTCGTTCTTTGGAAAATTCTTCGTGCCGTTAAACTCCATATGCTCCATGAAGTGCGCCAGTCCCTGCTGATTGTCATTTTCCAGCACCGATCCAGCCCGAATTACCAACCGCAGTTCGGCCCGATTTTTCGGCTCGACATTTTTTCGGATGTAATACGTTAGACCATTCGGCAGTTTACCAACTTTTACGTCGGGATCTAAGGGAATAGGACTATTCAGCGAGACAGCCGGTGCGGATTTAGACCGTGAAGACGTAGCTAATTTAATTTTTGGCGTGGGTTGAGCCAGCACCAGCGTTGCACCGAGTAACAAACTCAGGCATAAAGGGAAACGTACCATCCGGTCGCTTAAATTGGGTTATGGTCCTTGTAAATGAAATACGGAACAATAACGTTCCGGGTAGCCGAATCGTTTATCGTTTCCAAATCAGAAGTATTCCCACCAGCACAGATGCAACAACGGATAGCCAGCATATTATGATCACCCACTTGACCGGAATCTCCCAATGGTGTGCGTGAAGCGTCCCTATTTCGTCGTCGGCTTCGACAACGCCATAAAAATTTCGTGTGCAGAAATCGTCCCAGTCAGCATAATCGGCGAAGCACGCAAGAGAATCCAAAAAAGGTTGCGAAGGAATAGCAGACGATTCCCAAAACGCCTGTAACTCACGGGCATCCACGCGCCGATGTGTACGGGCAAACACCAGTTGACTCAAAAACTCAAAATCGCGAAAACGCCAATGGGCAGACTGCTCCCAGTGAAGGATACGTTCGATTTGCTGTTTGAGGTCGCTGGTATGACGTGTCACACCATAATAATACAAATTTTCTGACGCACAATAATGTAAATGTGGTGTCGGTTTCTCAAAACCGACACCACATAGCACCCTTCAATTTTCAGAATTTCATTTGTCGTCTTTCGCAAGGGTTTAAGAATAGTAACGGCAAGCCGTCCTCGCCATGTCGGTTTTGAGAAACCGACACCACAAAAACAACTAACTGCTTATTAGCCAAGACTACTTTCCAGTTGAACTTCATTCATGTCAGCTTTCGGTGCATCGCAGGTTGAGCAAGTGTAGTCGCTGGGTAAATTAGAAAAAGCTGTTCCCGCCGGAATCCCGCGCCGAGAATCGCCGTATTGTTCGTCATAGACCGTAAAGCAATGCGGGCATTGATGCACCATTGTCACTCCGGCCGAAACCAGCTCCGGCTTTTCTGTTTCCGCCCGGATCGTTTCAACACCTTCGTGCAACCGACGAGCATTAAATTTTCGGCATAATCGATTTAATTGATTGGGTACGTGCAGTTTAAAAAGGCCCTTTTCAAAGAGGTGATACGTCCGGCTGTTGGGGTTGAATTGTTCGGTAAAATACAAATCGTAGACACTGAATAAGGCCAACTGCCCAAGGGTAATCAACGGCCGTTTTCGGATCAGAACAGACCCAAATACTTCCGATTTAGTCCGCGTTTGAACCCCAAAACACAACCCGAATGTGCGCGTGTCATTTTTTTCAAAAAAACGCATCACATAATTTTTGAGTTGAGTTCCCTCGTCTGTGTGGTCTTCTGTTTGCCAGGCCAGCTCATTGGCCGCATGCCGTACATTGATGTTGTGTTTTCCCAGAATATAAGACCAGGCAGCACGATCTTTTGCTTCAATACCTTTAATAATTATTGATTTCCAAGGCGTTGCGCATATTTCTCCGATACGTGTTTTCAAACATAGCGCGCAGACATCCAGCAGAAAAGCAATCGAAAACTGTTCATCCCGACGATAGAGCCCAAGCCAGGACCGTTGCCCATATCGGTTGAAACCTTCATAATACGGTAGTGAGAACTCAGGCAAATCAACTTCCTGTATAGCGGCCTGGGTGATAAACGTCTGTTCAGACGTAACAGCTTTATATAGCAATTCTCCATCGCTGTAACCCTGGTCCAGCATCGCATTTTCAACGGCTTTGGCGAGACGCCCAATGTCGTTTGTATAAATCAACTCCGGCCAGTGAAACAGTGTATTGCTTTGTCTCGGTCGGACATACAGATGCCAGAAATGAGGTTCGGGCGAGGCAATAAAATTGAGATTCCCCGTAAAAAAAGGCGTAAAGCTCTGATTAGCGTCCGACAGATTTACTTTCAATCGTGGCTGATAATCAAACTGGTCTGCCACCGTATGGTATTCACTCTCGCGCAACCACGCTCCCGTGCGAAACACTTCCTCGCCACAATACGAGCTGATGATGTTAGGAAACTGATCGGTATTAACTTCATAGGCAACCTGATGCTGTTTCAGGTCTTTTTCCAAGAAACGCATGTCTTCATAATGCACCGTCATCAGCAATTGCTGACGTGCCCCAAACCGCACAGTCCGTACTTTAGCGGCATAAGCCAGTGATAACACATTTTGCAACGCACCGGGCGACATGATCCCAGCAGGCAGGTTGACTTTGAGGGTATAATAGTCGCGCATATTTTTTGTGTAGCGACGCATATTTGCGTCTCTCTCGGGGTGTACCGGATGGTTTTGCTCACGCACGCTGAGACGCAAATATGCCGCACCGGTCCGCCGGTATCTACAGGACCAATTCGCTCATTTTCTCCAAAATACTTCGTACTTCCGGCCTACACGAACCACAGCCCGTTCCGGCACCGGTTTTATGGCAGAGTTGCTGAAAATCGGTGCAGCCCGTTTGAATCGCTCGCTCCAGATTACCCTGCCCAACGGTGTTGCAGGAGCAGACCAGTTTGCCTTCTACCGGGTCCACTTTTTTACTGGCCCGCAGGAGTTGAAGCCGCTTTTCTGATAGTTCGATACCGTTGGCAATCAAATCCCGGAACTCCAAAAATTCATTTTTATCGCCAACCAGAATCGCACCGACCAGCTTATCGCCGTAAACGATGCACTTTTTGTAGTACCGTTTCGATTTGTCGATGAAGATAATCTCCTCGTAATTGGCGCGGTCCGGAGCGTTGGCAGGCACTTCGCTGATGCCAATACTACACAAATGCAAGCCTTCCATTTTCAGGATATTCATGGATAAGCTTCCGCGATACGGTTGCGAAACATCACCGGTCAGAAAGCGGGCGGCAGCTTCGGCCTGTTGTTCGGCGGCTAATGTAACGCCCCACATCTGGCCGTTCCACTGAGCTACTTCGCCAGCCGCAAAAATGTCGGGGTCAGAGGTTTGCAGATAATCGTTCACAACCACACCCCGGTTGCAGGTGAGTCCGGCGGCACGCGCCAGTTCGATATTTGGCTCCGTTCCGATGGCCATCACAACCACCTGACAGTCAATTTTCCGCCCTGATTTCAGTCGGACGCCTTCCAGCCGATCGGTTCCGGAAAACGTTTGAACTTCTTCATTGAAATAGACCTCAATACCTCGGTCCAGCAATTCCAGATAAAGCAATTCGCTGGCAAGCGGATCAAGCTGGCGCTCCATAAAACGCCCCGATCGATGAATCAGCGCCACTCGAACGCCAATTTGCCGAAGCGAAGCCGCTAGTTCCAGACCCAACAGACCACCGCCCACAACTACGGCCTGGGGCGAGTCCAGATTGAGAAACGGCAAGAGTGAATCGGCATCGAGCCGCGAGCGCATGTTAAAAATTCCCGGTAGTTTCGGTACGCCTTTGGGCATAAACGCACGGCTTCCGGTGCCCAACAGAATTTTGTCGTAGTGATGTTCTACACTATTGGTATCCGTAACAATTTTCGCATTCCGGTCAATGTGCGCTATGCCAACGCCTTTGTGAACGATGATGTTGGCTTCTTCAAACTGATCTTCACGCAGCTTGACAAGCTGGTCCCACGTTTGCTCCCCGCTGATGTAATCGGGCAGCAAAACCCGATTGTAGAAGGGATAAATTTCTTTAGAGAAGACGTGAATTTCATCCTCCGTATTCAGTGCGCGATACGTATTGATGAAGCCCAAACCTGCCGAACCAGCCCCAATGATGATAATTTTCTCAATCGGTTTCTGATACGGCACGACCTCAACCGCCGAAAACTTGAAATCCGGCTCTTTCGAGCGCGGGTCAACCAGCGAATTGGTCAGATTGTTGGCCCGATTCAGATTGCTACTTCCCGGAGCGCCGGCCGCCGGAACGCCGGTCGAGATCTTGCCCCAGTGCATAGGCAGAAAACACAGCCCAACTCTAACATCGTCAGTTAGTTGAGCTTTCACCCGAACTTCACCGCGTCGCCCGCGCACTTCAACTAACTGGCCATCCTTGATATCACGCGCTTTGGCATCGTCGGGATGGATTTGCAGGAATGGTTGCGGACTGTGCTGATTCAACTTAGCAACCCGTCCCGTCTTGGTCATGGTGTGCCACTGATCACGAATACGACCAGTCGTTAATACAAGCGGAAAGTCATTATCGACTGGTTCAGAGGTGTTTTCGTCGGGCACCGCGTGAATCTGCGCCCGCTGATTTGGTGTATAGAATTTGTGATCCGTGAACAGTCGTTTTGTCCCGGTCTCCCCTGCTCCGCGCTCCCCGCTCCCTGCCCCCTGCTCCACGCCCTCCGCCGGATACGGCCACTGGATAGTCCGTTTTTGCTTGAGCAATTCATAGCTTACACCCGTCACATCAACGTTTGTTCCAGCCGTGATTCGGGTATATTCCTGATAAACTTCCGACGTATTTGTGTAGTTAAACGCATCATTGAAGCCCATTTTCTGAGCAAAGCGCCAAATAATTTCGGCATCGGGCAAGGCTTCTCCGGGTGCATCGAGCACTTTTGGCAGATACGCAATCCGGCGCTCAGCGTTCGTCATCGTACCTTCTTTTTCGAGCCAGGCAGCAGCAGGCAGTACAACATCGGCAAACTGAACCGTGTCTGCCCGGTTCGATACGTCCTGAACGACTACGAAACGGGCATTTTTCAATGCTTTTTCGGCAGCATTTACGTCGGGCATACTCACCAACGGATTTGTATTGATAATCCAGATAGCTTTCAACGAAGCGTCGCCCGATCTGTCGTCGATCAGCGCTTCGAACATTTCAGTAGCAGTCAGACCGGGTTTAGCGGCAATTTTGACCGGGCTGTTCCAGAACGCTTCGACTTCGGCGCGGTGGGCCGCATTCGTTACGTCGCGGTGAGCAGGTAGTATGTTTGCTAATCCACCCGTTTCGCGGCCACCCATTGCATTCGGCTGACCAGTAAGTGAGAACGGCCCGTTGCCGGGTTTTCCGATTCGGCCAGTAATCAGGTGCAGATTAATCAGCGACAGGTTTTTATTTACCCCAATTACCGACTGATTCAGACCCATCGTCCAAAGTGACAGGAACCCTTTCGAGCGCCCAATCCACTCAGCGGCTGTGCAAATATCGTCGGATGGGACACCACAGATTTCGGCAGCTTCGGCCACCGAACGCAACATCACCTGCTCTTTATACGCCAGAAAGCCATCGGCGTGGTTGGTAATGAACTCGTTATCAACATAGTTTTCCTCAATCAGCAACCGGCCAATGGCGTTGTTCAGCACAATGTCGGTGCCGGGTCGGAGGGGCAAATGCAAATCTGAAGAGCGGGCGGTGTCGGTCTTTCGGGGATCAACACAAATGATTTTAACGTTGGGATTTGCCGCCTTTTGCGCTTCAATGCGACGCCAGAGAATGGGGTGGCACCAGGCCGGATTTGCTCCTTCGACAAAAAACACATCGGCTTCTTCGATATCGTCGTAGCAGACCGGCACCGAATCTTCGCCGAGCGACAGTTTATACCCAACCACTGCCGAACTCATGCAAAGCCGGGAGTTGGTGTCGATGTTATTGGAGCCGATAAACCCTTTGATAAGCTTATTGACAAGATAATATTCTTCGGTCAGGCACTGACCCGATACATAAAACGCGACGGAATCGGGCCCGTATTTCTGGATAAATGTTTTAAAAACGGCCGCAGTCCGTTCCAGGGCGGCATCCCAACTCACCCGCTGCATGGGCATAGAGCGGTTGAGCCGCATCTGCGGATACAGCAACCGATCCGACTGATCCATGACTGTGTAATGCAAATTCATTCCCTTCGAGCAAAGCATTCCTTTGCTGGATGGATGTTGCGTATCACCCTCCAGACTCAATCGTCCGTTCTGCTCCTGTTTGACCACGATTCCACAGCCAACGCCACAATAACAACAGGTAGTTTGGTGAGTCATGTTTTTAATGGATAATGCAGAATGATAAGTGTGGTGTCGGGTTTGAGAGCCCGACACCACACTTATCATTCATTTTTTAAGCTGTTTGCATTGTTGATTCGGTGGATTCGACTACAGTGGCTTTACCGAAGTTAACCATGAATAGTAGTAACCCTACTACGGCTACAATGCCTCCAATGTACATAAAGGCCTGTCCGTAGGAGATAGACTGCGATTTGAACAGGAAACCCATGAGCATACCACCAACGTTTCCACCCGCACCAACAACACCAGATATAACGCCAACGGCTTTTGGGTTGACAAACGGAACGATAGCGTAGGTGCTGCCATTCGACATTTTCAAAAACAGGGCGAAGGTTACCATCGCCATAATCGCCATTGGCAAATTGCCTGCCTGCGCGAATAAAGTGATACCAACGCCTTCCAGCACCAGCATGCCCGCCAGGAGAATGCCTTTTCCGCGCATGCCATATTTATTACCCACTTTATCCGCTACGATACCACCGAGTGCACGGGCAAAAATATTCATACCGCCAAAGAGCATCGCCCAGAAACCTGCTTCGGTTTCGGCCATTTTGAAGTTGTCGAAGAAGTATAAAGCGGCCACGCCATCGAAGGTAATTTCCATACCAAAGCAGCAGCCATAAGCCAGCGCCAGCGCCCATACGCGGATGTCGGCGCAGGCTTTCCAGAAACTTACTCTCTCGCCCGTTGCAGCCGACCGTTCGATTTCGTCGTAATTGCCATTGGGTGTATCTTTCGTAAAACGGTAGTATACAAACGCCATAATCAGCATCATGACACCCGGAAAAATCATGGCTAAGCGCCACGCTTCGGGCTTCGTATAGCCAAATCCAACGATCATGACCATGATCAACGGCATCGCCAATTGGGTAATTCCACCGCCGAGATTCCCCCAGCCACCGGCTACAGCGTTGGCCGTGCCTTTGATTTTCGGCGCAAACATCATTGACGTATGAAACTGCGTAATTACGAACGACGCGCCAATGGTGCCAATCGCCAGACGAAACAGCAAAAATGTTGTGTAATCATGCGCCAAACCAACGAGCATGACGGGCAATGACCCCAATAGGAGCAAGACGGTATAGGTTTTACGCGGTCCCCACGTATCGCAAAGTTTGCCGACAATTAACCGGGCAAATATAGTAGCCGACACAGCCGCGATGATGATATTACCAATCTGAGGTTTTGTCAGGCCCAGATCGGCGCGAATGGCGGGCATCAAGGGGGCCAGCCCAAACCAGCCAAAAAAACAGACGAAAAAAGTAAGCCAGGTGATGTGGAAAGTCCGCATCTGAATCCCTTTAAAACTGAGAACATTAAGCGATTCCAGAGGTTTGTTCGTTTGCATAGTTTGATTGAGTAAAAGGGTATTGATGGCACTATGAGCTTTGGCTAATCTAATTTTCCGTCGGCACCTCCCGTGATTTCTGGTTTGATACCAATTCTGGTTTATTTCACTACCCTTGCCGCTTACTGCCGAATCGCAACGGGTTTAGCGTAGAAGAAATCAGGGCGGATGTTGATCATCAGATAAGACCAGGTGCCCATCTTATTCTTTTCATCCATTGTGCCCTGTTTGGCATATTCAAGGCTGTTTGTTCCCTTCATGATAGAATAGCCAAATTCCAGACTGGTGAATTTGTTGAGCGCATAGGTTGCAATGAAATCATACTCCATTCCAAGTTTAGACGACAGCAGCGCTCCGGCGGGCGCATCGGGCAATTTGTTGTAGGTGGAGGCCGCCAAGGCAAAATAATGTACATCAAGGCCAGTCGTCAGGCGATTACCCGTGTACCTGAATTTTACGAATGCATCCTGCAAACCACCTGCTGGCGATCCCGTTCCGGCATAGAAGTAATCCATAGAACCCCGGAATTTGTGCGGTGTGCCATAAAGTGGATCAAATCGGCTGGTTTCGCCGGCCTGAATCGTAGTAGCATTATTACCCGAGAGCACTTCATAACCAGGACCGAAACTTAATAAACCTTTCTGAATCATAAGGTTAGCTCCGTAATGGTACGCGTTTCTGATGGTCAGCCCGTCGCGGTCTTTTCCACTTTGTCCATAGGCAAAAGCCTGCCACTGCACCTTACCCAATCGGGATGAGGCATTGCCCAACTGTCCGGTCAGCATGGCACCGTAGGTCATACGCGAATTTGTACCCGCTACATCATAACGCCTACCATATACGTAACCTGCGGTAGCGTTACCAAGTGAGTCGGTACGATACTTTTGGAAATCATCTTTAAAGAAGAGAGCCGAAAATTTCGTCTGGTTGAACTTATGCGTCAGGTAAGCCATTTGAAACGACTTGAACTGCTGGTTCTGACCGTTTGTACTCAATGGAGTTGCCAG
>JANXVQ010000942.1 GCA_025351545.1 Spirosoma sp. | reverse complement strand
GTAGAAAGCGGCTATTCCTGCGAAGGGCAACCGGGTATACGCATTTCCCAAAAACGTAAGACGGGCCGTCTGTAGCAGGTTCGTGGCATCCGTTACGAGCACCGTATCATCAATATCCGAGATAACCCCAAACTGACTATATGGGGGCGAAATCATCAAATAACCATCTTTCACAACTCGCTCATCTTGCTCATCATCGGCTGGCAAAGCTTCGTTGAGTTCGTTCTTCGGCTGTTTAACCTCATCCAGCGAATAGCGAACCGGAAACCAGGCCCGGCCCGGCAACAGGTCAGACGGTGGATTAATTGTCACATCAAAATAACCCTCCTTATCCGTCACGGTCGTAACTGTTTGCCCAAAGGCCTCCACGCGCACCGTTACGCCCGGCACCTCGTCGCTCTCAAAACGCTGGTACGTTGCCAGCAGATTTTGCCAGAAGGTATCCTGGTCGCTCGGCGTGCCGTGCGACGGACCGCTCGAGTCACGTTGCCGCAATACGCGTCCTTTCAGCCAAACTTCGGATGGACTGCCGAAACCGCGATAATAAATAATCCGGCAGGGTTTCTGAGCATCAAGCCGCCCAAAAAGTTGACGTTTAAGTCGATCAAATTGCGTTTCAGCATCCGCCGATGTAGTGGGCAGTAAATCCTTCCAGAAAGCCATATCTAATGGTTAAATAACCAGGTTTTCGTTGGGCCGAAAATCCTTTTTTGACGAAGATGACTGGTTGATTTTCGGCCATCCGGGGGTTTAATGATAACTTGCGGGCAATTTAGTTGTCAGCCGATAGTTATTGGCCGTTTGTGCTCCTGTTTAAACGGATCATAGACCAGAATAACTAATCATCAATAAAAACTATGAGCAAAGAAATTGTTTATACCGACGAGGCACCAGCACCTATTGGACCTTACAGTCAGGCGGTTAAAATTAATGGGACATTATTCGTTTCAGGTCAGATAGCCGCCGAATTAGCCGCCAACGGCGATATTCAGGCCGAGACGCAAAAGGTAATGGAAAATATTGGTGCTATTCTGAAAGCCGCTGGTCTGGATTATACCAATGTGGTGAAGAGTAGTATCTTCGTAAAAGACATGAACAACTTCGCGGCTATTAACGAAGTGTATGGCCGGTTTTTCACCGTCGATCCGCCAGCCCGCGAAACCGTTGAAGTTGCTCGTCTGCCCAAAGATGTTAATGTTGAAATTTCTGTGATTGCCGTTCAATAAATGAGAGGGTGAATGACTGAATTCGCCCTTTATACACTCTTATGTCAAAACCAGTTCGCGTTCGTTTCGCGCCCAGCCCAACCGGCCCATTACACATCGGTGGGGTGCGTACCGCGCTTTACAATTACTTATTCGCCCGAAAAATGGGCGGCCAAATGCTTCTGCGTATCGAAGATACTGACCAGAATCGCTTTGTTCCAGGTGCCGAAGATTACATTATGGAAGCGTTGCGCTGGGTTGGCATTGAGATCGACGAAGGCCAGGGCGTTGGCGGACCACACGCGCCTTACCGCCAGTCGGAACGCCGGGAGATTTACCAGAAAGAAGCACAACGACTAGTTGACGAAGACAAAGCCTATTATGCTTTCGATACGGCCGAAGAGTTGGATGTCATGCGAAAACGGCTCGAAGAAGCCAATGCTCCGGCGGCACAATACAATTCTATTACGCGTATGCAAATGCGCAACTCATTGACCATGAAGCCCGACGATGTTCGTGCGCGTATAGATGCGGGAGAGCCTTTTGTGATTCGGCTGAAAACGCCCCGCAAAGAAGAAGTTCGGCTAAACGACCTCATCAGGGGTTGGGTCAATGTACATTCGTCGGCCATTGACGATAAAGTTTTGTTGAAATCGGATGGTTTACCGACCTATCACCTTGCCAATATCATAGATGACCACTTGATGGGCATTACCCACGTGATTCGGGGCGAAGAGTGGTTACCGTCAGCACCATTGCATGTGTTGCTTTACCGCTATTTGGGTTGGGAAGATACCATGCCGCAGTTTGCCCATCTACCCTTGCTGCTCAAACCCGAAGGCAACGGAAAACTTAGCAAACGCGATGCCGATCTTGGCGGTTTTCCTATTTTTCCCTTGCAATGGACTGACCCGGTTACGGGCGTTGTGGCACGTGGATTCCGCGAAGAAGGCTACCTCCCCGAAGCAACCATAAACTTTCTAGCGTTACTGGGCTGGAATCCAGGCACCGAGCAGGAACTGTTCACGATGGACGAACTGATCGCCAGTTTCGATCTTACGCAAGTTCATAAAGCCGGAGCACGTTTCGATATTCAAAAAGCGCAGTGGTTCAACCATCAGTATATTCGTCAGGTTGCCGATCAGGAATTGGCACCAACGGTGCAGCAACAGGCCGAAGCCGCCGGATTTAACTGCTCATTGGAGAAAGCTAATAAAATTGTGGCTTTGCTGAAAGGACGCGTTAATTTCGCTCACGAAATTTTCAACGAAGCGAGTACAATTTTCAACGCCCCATCGGTTTACGATGAAACCATTGTGGCGGCTAAATGGAACGACGATGCCATACGGGCCGTAACCGCGTTTCGGGACGCGCTGCAACCAGTTGATGGCGATTTTCTGGCTGAGGCTATAAAGCATACATTAGGCGATGCCATGCAACAGGCAGGAATTAAACAAGGCAAAATTATGCAGGCCATGCGGGTAGCCCTGACAGGTTCCGGTACTGGTCCAGACCTGATGCTGACAATGGAAATCATTGGTAAAGAGGAAACGATTGGGAGGCTAGAGGCAGCACTTGCAACGTTGAAAATAAAAGTTAGTTAAGTTTCAAAACCTATAAGCCGGGCCGACGTTTCGGTCTTAGAGATCTTATAGTTTTATGTTTAACCCTAAACGCGAACCGAATGGCAAAGAAAAAAACGAATCCCGATGAAAACGACAAGCCACGCGTTCATAAAGAACTCGAAGGCTTCGATATTCAGATTAACTCATTCGGTGAAATCACGACGAGTTTTGATATTGATAAGATCAATCAGTTTCTCAACAAAACGGTTGATGACAAAAAACTTCGGCATCGAACCGATCTGAATCTGAAGGGTAATCCCGAACCAGCCGAAATAGAGAAGCCGTCAAATGAGGAACAACTCTTCGACGAAACGGAACCGTCGGACGATTTGCCCGACGATATCAACCAACGCTGAAAGCCCGACCCGCCAAAACGCCCGGTCGGGCTTTTTTTGTTCCGTTTATCAGAAAATCTACCTATAAAACGCGCTTGATTCCGTAGTTTTCCTCCATCATTACTTGTTTAGACCCAACTAAAAACTAACCATGTATTCTCACGAAATTGACTATAAGATCATTGGCGAAGACATCCAGATCGTTGAAATAGAGCTGGACCCCAACGAAACGGTTATTGCCGAAGCTGGCTCAATGCTGTTTATGGAAGATGGCATCACCTTCGAAACTAAAATGGGCGATGGCTCGCAACCAGACCAGGGTTTTCTGGGGAAACTGCTACAAGCCGGTTCACGGGTGGTCATGGGCGAATCGCTGTTCATGACGCACTTCACCAACCGGGGCGTGGGAAAACGTAAAGTAGCGTTCTCGGCACCGTATCCCGGAACAATTATGCCTGTCAATCTGGCAAATGTGTACGGAAATACGCTCATCGTTCAAAAAGACGCATTTTTATGTGCGGCTCTGGGTACGAAACTGAGTATTCAATTTAATCAGCGATTAGGCGCGGGTTTTTTCGGAGGAGAAGGCTTTATTCTTGAGAAAGTACAGGGCGATGGCATGGTGTTTATACATGCAGGTGGCGTAGTCATTGAACGCACACTCAACAATGAAACCCTGCGTGTCGATACAGGCTGCGTAGTTGGGTTTGAGCCGAGTATCAATTTCGACATCCAGCGGGCGGGTGGCCTGCGTAGTATGGTATTTGGGGGCGAGGGTTTGTTTTTGGCTACATTACGCGGCTCCGGCAAGGTCTGGATTCAGTCGATGCCAATCTCCAAATTAGTACAACGACTATCGCCCGGCGGTGGTCAGGCCGGCAAAGAGAGTGGCTCTGTACTGGGGAAACTAGGGAATTTGTTTGAGGATTAATTCATACCGAAACTGGATTTTCAGGATCAAGATGATTTGCAGAATTCAGATCATGATCCTATTTCCAATAGTATAGATCAAATGAATTTTGCCTCAACAGTTTTCATAATTAACGAGACTTTTTCCCGGGAAATCATGTTAATCACTAAAATCTGATAAATCTTATCGTTCAGACAAATGGAAGTTATTTGCACAAACGACAAATTTCCGGCTCCCGTACTGGCCTTTTATGCTGAATTTGGCATACAAACGCCCAAACGAGACCAGATGTACAGTATACGGCAGGTAAAACGACACACCACCGGTGACACAGGTGTGTTGTTGAATGAAATTCAGAACCCCGATGTACCGGTAAAGCATCCGGTCATGGGGGAAGTCTGGTTTGAACCCACCTTCAATGTTAACCGGTTTGCTACATTGATGGGCCAGCCTGTTATGAAAGAAGAACTGGAAGATGTAAATGCGTAAGCAAATCCTTTTTGACTTTAATAAGGCCCGGCACCAAACCGCCGGGCTTTTGCGTTGTTTTGTTTGTCAATCTGCACGTATGCCTGATCAACCGTGATAAAGTATCCACTCACTCTTCTCACCGGCTTGTTGTTGCTGGCCTGTGGCAGCAACTCGTCCGACAATTATATTCCAAAACCGAAAGGTTTTCCCCGGTTCGATTTGCCAACGCCAATATACAAATTGCTTGATCCAACGCATCCATACCAGTTTGAGTATAATACAATTGCCCGAATTTTGCCGGATACATTCGCCAAGTCAGAGCCAGACTGGATTTTTATTAACTATCCTGCTTACAAAGCCAGCGTTCAGCTGACTTATAAGCCGGTTCTGAAGGATATGAACCGACTGCGGGCCATGCTCGAAGATTCTTATAAACTGGCTTCCCGGCATAATATTAAAGCCTCTGCGATTGAACAGCGAAAACTTCGTCTGAAATCAGGTCTGGAAGCCAGCTTGATTGATTTGTCGGGCGAAGTTCCCAGTCAGGTACAGTTTATAACGACAGATTCTACAACCCATTTTTTGCGTGGGGCGTTATACTTTAACACGGCTACAGAAAACGATTCGCTCCAACCCGTTATTCAATACATTCGCAAGGATATTCTCCACTTACTCAATACCTTGAAGTGGCGAAAGTAGACACGATAATTTTGTGTACCACGAATTGATCACAAGAAAAACCAGACGATGAAACCCTTGAAACTAGTTATTACCCTATTATTTTGCCTGTCGCTTTCAGGCACGTTTGCCCAAACCAGAAAGCCAGCGGCAAAAACACCGCCACGATGC
>JANXVQ010000886.1 GCA_025351545.1 Spirosoma sp. | reverse complement strand
GCTTCGGCTACTTTGAAATCAATACGATTTCCTTCTACATAAATATAGGCTCCCAGATCAATACAGTGCCGCTGGGCGTTCCAGCGCCAACCCACCCGCGCGCCATCTACCTGATGTGGGGGCACCCCACCCAGCGATTGATCTTTGGATCCAACAAAACCAAGGCCGATTACTTTGTTCCAGTCATCGGCATCGAGGGCACCAACGTCATAAATGCACGAACTATCGAACGTAACCGTTGCCGATACTTCGTGCGGGCTGATGAGCAACCCAACCTTACGCTTGGGATCGGGTTCGTGTTCGCTTGCTTCAATAACTACCCAGTCGGAGTCTGAGAGCAAAAAATCGGGTACGCAGGCGCTCATAATCAGGCCAAATCCCAGAAAGAGCAGCGTCTTGGCGGAGAATAGAAAAACGCGAACCGATGACGTTGACCGTAGCATGATGATGGAGCAAGAGCACAATTGATTGTACAAATAACGCTATAAAGCAATTGTTTGGTGTCCCGTTGGCTCAAGTGAAGGCTGTTGACTTATTTACATAAGCATAAATCTATTTCGAGAGAAATGCTCTCGTGTAAATCTATTCCATTGATTTACAGTAATGTACCACTCGTGAAAACATTCGCTGTATATGACTATTTCGATACAGTCTCAGCAACCTTTTCGTATCTTGCCGTATCCTTACAAAATTATATTACCTTATTCGTTTTTTTATGGAATCGGCAATTCCTTCCTCATTTCAATCGGGTCGTGAGCAGTCAGCCACCCATTCCGGCGGTTGGCGTTTAAACATACCGACCTACATTTATGCAGTGGTTTTCTCGTCGTTTTGTGTGGTCATGGGCCTGCTCTGGGACATTATGTGGCACATGAGTATTGGACGGGATGGTCTATTTGCTCCTCCACATGTGGTTATTTACGTTGGGGCGATTGTGTCAGGCTTGTTCTCGGCCTATCAGATTCTAAACCTTACGTTAACCAAAAATCACCCTGGTCGGGCTGGTGCTGTTCCATTCTGGGGTGTTTTCTACGGGTCTCTTGGAGCCATGTTCTGCGTATGGGGCGCATTGGCAATGTTAACATCGGCTCCTTTCGACGATTGGTGGCACAACACGTATGGGCTCGATGTCCAGATTCTGACGCCCCCTCATACCATCCTGGCTATTGGTATCATGACTGTGCAATTTGGTGCTATGGTGGGTGTGCTGGCTCTGCAAAATCAATACCGTAATCCGGGTGGTCCGCCGGTGCAGTTGATTCACCAGAATACATTACAGCCTGTCGATGATAACCGGCGAGCTACGCGCTTAAAATGGCTATTTGCTATTGCGGCCGGGTTGCTTTTAACTATGCTTTATACACTGCTTTCGGAGTCTATGGGTATGCGGGAATCACACGAATCCAGTTATTATGTTACAGCCGCTATCATATTTCCGTTTTACTTACTGGCCGTTGGGCGGGCGTCGCTATTACGCTGGCCCATCACCATTATTGCGGGTGTTTATATGCTGGGGATGTTGATTCCAAGTTGGGTTATCCAAAACTTTCCGGCAATACCCCGGCTAGGCCCCGTGCTGAATCCTATTACCCACTATCAGCCGTTTGTGTTTCCCTTATTACTGATCATCCCGGCATTAATTATAGACTGGCTTATGCATCGTTTCGATATGCCGAATACCAGTAGTGGCAAGCTAAATGACTGGTTACTGGCCGGGTTATATGGGGTTGTATTCATAATTATATTGCTGGCTGTTCAGTGGCCTTTTGGTGAATTTCTGCAAACGTCGCCCTACGCCCGAAACGGCTTTTTTCTCTCCTATTCCTGGACGTATAACAGTCCGCCCGACTGGGAATATCGCTATGCCTTTTCCCCTCGGAACACGCAGTTAGTCGCTGATTTCTGGATCGGTTTTGGTAAAGCCTTGCTCTATGCTACCCTCTCAGCCCGGGTTGGATTGCTGTGGGGAAATTGGATGAAACGGATAGCGCGATAAGAGAAAATATAGACAATATAGAAATGAATACATTTAAAAAGCCTTTCGGAATGAAGTGGTTTTTGCTGATTTCTTCGCTTTTATACGCTTTCGTACTTTCACCAATGGCCGAAGCGCATGTTGGTAGTTCGGGTGTAATTGTGCAGAAACAGGTTGGCAAATACCAGCTTTTAATTAGCGTACAGCCGCCCGATGTGGTGCCCGGAACCGCCAAAGTTACCGTCTTTGTGGAGCAGGGGAGGGTAGGTGCTATTGGTGCACGGCCTATTTATTTTCGTTCCGGCGACAAGGGTGCTCCAACACATGACCAGCTAATCCGCATTAGTAACAATCGCTACGAAGGTGATTTATGGCTGATGGATTCCGGGTCGTCGAGTATTGAATTAAGCATCGACGGTCCTGACGGCAAACAACAGGTAGTTGTGCCGGTGATGGCCGTAGCCACGGCACTACGCGATATGCCCGAAGGAACGGGATTTGGATTAGCGGCAATGGGCTTGTTGCTGATCGTCATGTTGGTCACGATTATCGGAGCCAGCAACGCCGATGGAGTTGTAGCGCCTAACCAAGCCGTACCGGTCAAACTCAGCCGTCGGCGATTGGCCGGTATGGGTATTGGGTTGGTCGTAATTGTGTTGGTTTTAGCCGGATGGCGCTCGTGGTGGAATAGTACGGCTAAAGATTACCGCGATGTACAACTCTATCGACCGACCCCTATTCATACATCGCTGCGTATTGTCAACGCCCAGCGACAACTGACGATTCAATTTGATACAACTGGTTTCGGCGTCAACCGACGCAAGCGCCGGACGCTGAGTTACGTTTTGCCCGACCACGGCAAACTGATGCACACCTTTTTGGTCAGAATGCCGGGGCTGGATGCCTTCGCCCATTTGCACCCCAACCGGCGTGATACACTCAATTATGAGGCCGCTCTGCCTTCATTGCCGGGTGGAAAATACTTGCTTTATACCGATGTAGTGTATCGAAGCGGTTTTGCCGAAACCCTGACCGACACCGTTGAGGTTCCTTTTCTGAAGGTTAGTGCAGAGGCCGCTGCTAAACCCACCGACTCAGACGATAGCTGGATCGTAACCGAAGCGATGGGTGCAAAAGCAAGCGCCGTTACCATACCACATCTAGATAATGATATGGTCGTCTGTGGCAAACCTGGTGCCGGCATCAAACTTGACGACGGTTCAACCATGATCTGGATGGATAAGCCGACACAGGTTTTAGAGGCAGGCAAATTATATACCCTGAAATTTGCGGTGGCCGATGCTCAGGGGAGAGCAGCGCCATTAGAACCCTATCTGGGCATGGGCGGTCATGCCGTTATTTTACGCTCCGATGGTACGGTTTACATTCACCTTCACCCCGTTGGCACCTACTCAATGGCGGCTGAAGGCTCATTGACGGGCCGCATTGCCGACACTTCCCGGACATTTCATTACCCCGAAGCTATTCATTTTCGCGATAGCATTGATGCCTATATTACCAAACTCAAAACGTTGCCGGAGGTCGAGAAAAATCGGTTACTTATCTCGGCCATGCCGGGTATGAGCCATGAGATGAAAACCAACAACATGGTGGCGTTTCCGTATGCCTTTCCACGGGCGGGTAATTACCGCATTTGGGTACAGGTAAAGCGTAAGGGTCGCATTCTAACGGGTGTTTTCGATACACAAGTAAACGAACCATTGTTATAAAATACGGCTCTAACTCGTTCAGAATCAGTTTTTGGTCTGTTTTTTTTAGTTTTAATTGGAAATTTTTTAAGCACTTCTCTTGACAAAGACCAAAAATTAGCTACCTTTGCATCCACAATTCGCTGTTAGGCTGGTTAACACCGCTAGGCGAACAGTGCGAAAGTAGCTCAGTTGGTAGAGCGCGACCTTGCCAAGGTCGAGGTCGCGGGTTCGAACCCCGTCTTTCGCTCAACAAAAAGGCACCCAATCAGGTGCTTTTTTTGTAAGTGAAAATGGCTTGCCGGGATGGTGGAACTGGTAGACACGCCGGACTTAAAATCCTGTGGGCATCCGCCCGTGCGGGTTCGACTCCCGCTCCTGGTACATTAACTATTAAGTCCTTGTAATACAGCGTATTACAAGGACTTTTTGTTTTTAGCATATTTATATTCCAATAGCCTGTTCATCAGCTCATTTTTAGCGTAATCGCAGCCCACCCAGTCCAGAAGGGTAACTGTTGCCCCTGGCATCTGATAAAGTCGGGTTTTCTTTTCTGACTTAAGTTCTGGGGTTCTCCTTCTTGGTTTTTGCCATTTACTGATTTTGTCGAATTCTCTCTTGTACATTTTGTTTTGATTCGTATATTTGAAACCTTTGATAAGTGTGTACAGTCGATAAGTTGTTCATTGTGAGTGAATTTGCTTCGTCTTTCTGCATCTGTCAACGGTCTCATCCACGCGATTTCTTTTCTGAGATTGTTCACCTTTTTCTAGCATTCTGCCCAACCCAGTACGAGGATTGGTTCTGAATGGAATCGTTACCATGAAAGTTTCGCCTTTGCAACCGTTTCAAATCGTGTATTCGTTGCTGGATCACGAGTTTCTGGGCTATCTCATTGAGGCTTTTGTGGTACAACGCAATAGCCGGGGCGAACTAACCTTGCAAAATCAGACACTTTCCACACAAAATGTTGGCGAGTTTGCCAAAAGCTTAGATGAACGGGACTTTGAATTAGTAAAACTTATTGATAGTATTCAGCAAGATACCATCGTTAAGAAGTTTAATACCAGGAAGTTACCCGCTGTTGATTTCTTTCTGAAAATATACGATTCACACAAAGGTGATAAACTTGTTCAGGAAGCTATCGGTGCTTATCTGGAAACGATAAAGGCTCAAATTATGGTCCTGCTGACCGGTAAGCCCTTTTATGTCATGGGCAATGATGGCAATCCGGCCTGGGAATCTATTATCTGGATGCCCGAACCAGCACGCGTGCACTTTCACTTTGTCCGGAATGCCGATTCAACGCACTATTTTCCAATTATCCGCTATCCAATCCCCTCTCTTGTGGGTCGCCTGCGAGAGAGCGTGTCCGGTGATACTGAACGGGTCGAATTTCAGTATAAAGACGCGCTGATGATTTGTGATGAGCCAGCCTATTTACTGGTTAATAATCGGCTCTATCATTTTAGTAAAAACGTAGACGGTAAAAAACTGCGGCCATTCTTTGCGAAAAATCATATTATCATC
This sequence comes from Spirosoma sp., assembly GCA_025351545.1. Classification (GTDB taxonomy): domain Bacteria; phylum Bacteroidota; class Bacteroidia; order Cytophagales; family Spirosomataceae; genus Spirosoma. The sequence continues at coordinate 3,757 of JANXVQ010000886.1, read as the reverse complement.
CCACGGAACCTTGAGCAGCAGTACTACGAACGGTTCGTTACGCCCCTGATCGCGTCTTATGATGTGTATGCCAAAGGGTTCGAGATTCGGACCGAAGCCATGGAGCCGGTGCCCGTTCTGACTGTTTCTGAAGTGGTGCAGTCGAGCAAATCTGTGTCGGTATCGTTGTTTCAGGGCGGTTCGGATGGGGCCGATGCTGATGAAGGAACGGGCCAGCGTATTGTATTCGATCTGTCATTTCAGTACGGCGATTTTACGTTTCGGTTCGATAGCTTTGGTGCATCGGCCAATGTTAGTCTGGAAAAGAAAAACGAGGAGTATATTTTCCATAAAATTCGTCGGGATCAACGATTGGAGCGTCATAAGCTTGCCTTTTTGCGTGATACGGGCCTCGATTTACGACACGGGCGATTGGCGATCCCGAAGGCAGAAGCGTTTACCTGGTTGTCGAACCATAATGAGCAGCTTCGGGAAGCCGGATTTCTACTTCGGCAGGATGCGCAGGATACAAAACGTTATTTTCTGGGCTATTCGAGCATCAACGTATCTATTGAAGAGGGCCGGGACTGGTTCGATATTTATGCCAATGTTCGATTCGGTGAATTCGAGATTCCATTTTTGAAACTCCGGACGCTTATTCTGAATAAAAAACACGAATTCACACTGCCAAATGGCGAAATAGCCGTTATTCCCGATGCCTGGTTCACCAAGTATTCAGAACTATTCGGATTTCTGGAACATCCCGACGGCATTGACAGCGATGGCCGGTTGGTGTTACAAAAACATCACCTTGCGCTGGTGCAGGAACTGGAACGCGATAATCTGGCCACTACCATCATCAGTCGCAAGCTCGAACGGTTGCGCAATTTTGAAGAAATTGAACAGTTCCCCCTGCCCGAACGGTTCATCGGAAACCTGCGGCCTTATCAACAGGCCGGTTATGACTGGATGAATTTTTTGCGCCAGTATCGTTTTGGCGGATGTCTGGCTGATGATATGGGCCTGGGTAAAACCGTTATGACACTGGCAATGCTGCAGGGGCAGAAAGAAGCTGGTGCTACAGAGCCAAGTTTGCTGGTTATGCCCACCTCGCTGCTGTACAACTGGGAATTAGAAGCAAAAAAATTCACTCCCGACCTTCGGGTAATGATTTATACCGGTACGTACCGCGACAAAAACACGGCTTTGTTTAATGAGTATGACCTGATTCTGACATCGTATGGTATTGTCAGAATTGATATTGACCTCTTGAGCAACTACCGTTTCAATTATGTTATTCTGGATGAGTCGCAGGCGATCAAAAACCCATCGTCGCACATTACGAAGGCAGTGACGCAGCTCAACACAGCCTATCGACTCATTCTGACGGGTACTCCGCTGGAAAACAGCACGATGGACCTTTGGTCGCAGATGTCGTTTATTAATCCTGGTTTGTTGGGAAGTCAGTCTTTCTTCCGAAATGAATTTCAAATTCCGATTGAGAAACGTCACGAAGAAGGGAAAATCGCGAAGCTTTACAGCCTTATTAAGCCGTTTATGCTCCGGCGTAATAAGTCGCAGGTCGCTACCGATTTGCCCGACAAAGTAGAAAGTGTGTTATACTGCGATATGACCCCCGACCAGTCGGCTCAATACGAAGAAGCGAAGTCTTATTATCGAAATCTGATTCTGGAGCGTATTGAAGAAGAAGGTATTGCCAAATCGCAGATGATTGTTTTACAGGGACTTACCAAACTACGCCAAATTGCCAATCACCCGCGTATGGTAAACGCCGATTACGAGGGCGATTCGGGTAAGTTAGACGATATGCTGATGCGGCTGGAAAGTGCTATGACTGAAAATCATAAAGTTCTGGTTTTCAGTCAATTCATTAAGCATTTGAGCGTTGTTCGGCAGTATCTCAAGGAACATGATATTAAATATGCCTATCTGGACGGGTCAACTATAGATCGTAAAAGCCAGGTCGAACTATTTCAGACCGACGAGTCGGTAAAATTGTTTCTAATTTCACTCAAGGCGGGTGGACTGGGTCACAATCTGACCGCTGCCGATTATGTGTTTATTCTGGACCCCTGGTGGAATCCGGCCATCGAAGCCCAGGCCATTGACAGAGCGCACCGTATTGGCCAGAAGAAAACGGTGTTTACGTACAAATTCATTGCCAAAAATACGGTTGAAGAGAAAATCCTGTCGCTGCAACGGGCTAAACAACAACTCGCGGGGAGTCTCATCACAACGGAAGACAATTTTATGAAGTCGCTGACGAAGGAAGATATTATGGTACTGCTGGAATAATTTACTTCATTTTGCAACTATTTTTGGGAAGTTTTTTGCTGTCGCTAGTTATCAAGTTATTAACCCAATCATGTACTGCACACGTTAAAAACTAAACGTATGAACGTTAAAAGCATATTCGGTGCCATCCTCACTCTGGCTGGCTTAATTGGTCTCATTTACGGAGGAGTCGATTTTACCAAGGGCGGCGTTTCTCAGGCATCCTTTGTCTATGTTATTATGGGAGGTATCTTTTTCTTTGCCGGCATTGGCCTGATTCGCAGTACAAAAGCGTAGAAAGACTGCCTTTTCTCCCTTTTTCCTATCTTAAATATACGCCCATGCGTTCTTCGTCGCTGAGCACCACATCAACGTGTTCGGTGAGCGTTGTACTCAGTTCGTAGCCTTTATAGTCGGCGGCAACTGGGTAGCGCGGGTGATTGCGATCAACCAGAACGGCTACCTGCAACTTGCGGACGGGCGTAATCAGGAAAGGTTGCAAACTAAAGGCGAGCGTTCGGCCGGTGTATAATACATCATCAACCACGATAACCACCGTGTCGGTATAATCAGCTGCGGGCTGGTCGGAGCGAACTACGGGTTGGGCTATTTGTTTTTTGTCGAAATCGAGCTGAAGTAAGTTAACCGAAAACGGGGCAATGGTCTGCAATTCTCGCGCCAATGCTTGTGCCAGCACATAGCCCTCTCCCGAAATACCGGCTAATACTAAAGCGGGTTCCTCAAAGTTATTCTCATAAATCTGAAAGGCTATCCGCCTGATTTTCTGGCGAATCTGGGCTGCATTCAGGATAAGTGTCGGCTGAACGGTATTCATGTACGAATTGACGAATGTATTGGTCGTGTAAAGATGGGAAAAAAGTAGTTAGTCAATCAAATATCTGGTGAGGGCATTTAGTTGGCATAATTTTCGCCTTTAGTGGTGAAAAGATATTTTTCCTTTACTCATCTATGCCTATCATTATCAGTTTTATTTTTGGTCTGCTACTTTGGGTACTCCCCGGTAAACCACCGGCCGAGACGGACATAACCCAGACTGTAGGTACATCGTTACGCACTGGTGATGCCAGCCAGTTGTCTGCTCGTTTCGCAAAAACGATTGAATTAGTGATCGACACAGAAAACGTCGAGTTTCAGGCTGTGCAGGCCACTCATGCTGAGTTGATCTTACGCTCCTTCTTTCGGAAATATCCACCACATAGCTTCCAGTTTGTATACCGTGGTTCGTCTGACCGGTTGCGTTATAGTACGGGTACATATGCAACCAACGGGCAGGTATTCTCTGTATATATACTCATGCGCCAGGCCAACGATCATCAATACATGATCAACGCACTGCATTTTAGAAAAGAATGAGAATTCATCATAAATCATTCATCCTATACCATACATTCCAAATCATCTTATCTTTGCACTTTCATGTAGAGGTACTATGATTGTTAAGACCAAAAAATTCGCGTTAGAC
>JANXVQ010000298.1 GCA_025351545.1 Spirosoma sp. | reverse complement strand
CCCAAATGTTCCTTTCAGACCGGGAGTCCATTCTAAAATCTTTACGGTTTGGTATATACGCACTAGCTTTTTCAATAAATAGAGTAGCTTCTTTCCTAATTTCAGCGTCGCTAATTCGTTCCGGTCTAACAGATACGGCTCGAATAAACCGTTCGGCTTGCCGTAAGGCTTCCTGCTTGTGCGGGTAGTTCTGAGAAAATGATAACCAGAAGGCTTCGCAACTACTGTGCCCCTGCACCCAGTCTCTAAAATCGTCGTCCTGAATAAAATCGTCGATCTCGTATGCGTCGTAATTCTTCATTGCTGTCTGCTACGTTCCATTTGTTTCATGATACTGATGAGGCACAGATTATACCCTATCCAGAAAGTAAAACGCTAACCCAATGGTACTGACGGTCCAATTTTTACGAAGACTAGTAAGCGATTTTTGAAGCAGATTATAGACCGATTGACGGCCCAGATTCATAACGTCTGCTATCTGTTCAAAACTGAGATTTTGGTAAAACCGAAGGTAAATAAGTTCTTTCTGGCGTTGTGGTAAGTAGGTAATAACCTGCTCCAGTTTTCGAATTTTATAGATTTCGTTTTCTTCTTCAATCAAACGTATGTCAGCCGAAAACTCAACCGAAAAGGAGTAGTCGTCAGAAAGAACAGCTTTATGTGAATCGTGTCTTTTAGATAGCTCGCGGAAAATGCGGGATTTGAGCACAACCAGCAAATAAGAACGAACATTGTCAACCGATGTAATGGAGGCATGCACTTTCCAAAGATTGATAAATACCTCCTGAATACAGTCTTTAACAAAATCACGATCAGCATGCAAACGCATTCCCCAGTGAAAGAGATCGGGATAATAATTTTGCATAATTTTAGCAAGAGCACACATATCTCCTTCCCGGTACTCCTGCCAAAGTTGTTGCGCTTCCTCCGAAGGTAACCATCTTCTCATAATTCACAGGGGCTTTATAGTATGATCCGTTTTAAAAGCAAACCTACCCTCTGTTTTAAAATTATTTTTTTTAAAAAGTTATAAAAAAATCATTATTTCATTTGAATTAACGTATTTAGCTAGACACTAAGGTAAGCATATGATAATTTTAGTATACACAAAAGAAGGCTGCCCTGCCGATCTTTAAGGCAACGCCCACCCCTGTTACTTATGTAGGCAACACCCCATAAGCCAATGGTCAAATCGTGCTCAGTGGCTATAATCCGGCCTATACTAACCCGGGGGTAGCTCGGGCCTACACGGTGCGTATTTATACAACAACCTGAGCTGTGACGGTGCTGTTGATGCCTGCGACTGTCCGGCCAATGTGTGTAATCCGTTTGTACTCAGCCAGACCAAGCGAGCCAGGCGAATTAACGATGCTCAGGAAGGACAATTTTATTACCTGATAAGTAACTGAACAAAGTAATACACGGGAAGTCTATTCACTTTTGCTTTGTACCAACCGAACCATTTTTGGTTAGTATGAACAGGAGTTTTCCATTCATAAGCGAATAAGCACAGGCAGGGTCAACTTTTAAACGCCCGATTTTGTTATCCTACAACGTAGATGCCATTTCATCTGTTAACTTTGCGGCTTTATTTAGAGCGGTCACGATACAACCTATTATGTTATCCATCAGTAATTTACATGCCTCTATTGGCACTAAAGAAATACTAAGAGGTCTCAACCTGCAAGTCAATGCAGGTGAGATTCACGCCATTATGGGTCCTAACGGCGCGGGCAAGAGCACCCTGGCATCGGTGTTGGCAGGTCGTCAGGACTATGATGTAACGAGCGGTAGCGTATTGTTCGATGGCAAAGATTTATTAGACATGGCTCCTGAAGATCGGGCAGCCGAGGGTATTTTTCTGGCATTTCAATACCCAATAGAGATTCCCGGCGTCAGTACAACGAATTTTCTCAAAACAGCGCTGAACGAAATTCGTAAATATCGAGGACAGGAATCGCTTGATGCTGTGCAATTTCTGAAGTTGATGAAAGAGAAAATGAAACTCGTCAACATCGACCAGTCATTATTGAGTCGGTCATTAAACGAAGGATTTTCGGGCGGAGAAAAAAAGCGGAATGAAATTTTCCAGATGGCTATGCTCGAACCGAAGCTGGCGATTCTGGACGAAACTGATTCGGGTCTGGACATCGATGCTTTACGGATTGTGGCCGATGGCGTCAATAAACTTCGGTCGCCGGAGCGAGCGACAATTTTGGTAACGCACTATCAGCGATTGCTGGATTATATCGTGCCCGATTTTGTACATGTATTGTATAAAGGTCGTATTGTAAAATCTGGTCCGAAAGAATTGGCACTCGAACTGGAAGAAAAAGGGTACGACTGGATTAAGGCTGAAGCCGAAGCCCTATAAATCAATGATGAATAATAAATGATTGATGATTTGACTTACAAATCATTCGTCAGCGCTCCGGCGACCCGGTTATCATTTATCATTTATCATTAAAAAAAATGACTCCCTCCTACGTATCATATAACGATTTTAAAGAGCAGTTGCTGACGTCTTTTCGAGATAACGAAGAGCTTATGAACGGCGAACGAAAATCACCGTTACACCAGCTTCGACGGGCGGCTTTGAAACAGTTTGAGCAGCTTGGGTTTCCCACGGTTCGACACGAAGAATGGAAATACTCTAGTGTGAACGGGCTACTAAAAGAAGATTTTGGTCTCGACACGTCCTCAACGTTGACGGCTGAGGACCTGATCCCGCTTGAGATTCCGAATCTTGAAGGCAATCTGCTGTACTTTATCAATGGCCGTTATCATCCTGAGCTTTCGCGGATTGTTAGCCCAGCCGATCAGGTGCAAATCACGAGTTTTGCTGAAATGCTGAAAACTGATCCAGATTTTATCGGGTCACACTTCGCGCATTATGCTGATTATCAGGAAAATGCGTTCACGGCGCTAAATACGGCCATGGCCAGCGATGGCGTAGTAGTTCGGGTGCCGGATAATATGACTGTTGAGCAACCCATTATTTTGCGCTTCATTACCGATGCGCGTGATAAAAATATAGCCTCGCAACCACGTAATCTTATTGTTATCGGTAAAAATGCCGAGGTGATGCTGGCCGAAGCCTATCGGACACTTGGCGAGAAATCCAGCTTCATTAACGTCGTTACTGAAATTGTGCTCGACCGCGACGCCCGGATGCAGTATTACAAAGTGCTGAACGAAACGGAGAAAGCGTATCATATTGGTACTACTCAGGTAAGCCAGTCCGACAACAGCCATTTTTATTCCGCTGCGATCACGCTCAACGGAAATTTTGTTCGGAACAACCTGAACATTGTGCTTAACGGTCAATATGCCGAAGCATTTATGTACGGCTTGTACATGCCCAACGGACGTCAACATGTTGATAACCATACACTTGTTGATCACGCCATGCCCAATTCGTACAGCAATGAACTCTACAAGGGTATTCTGGACGACAACAGCACGGGCGTTTTCAATGGCAAGATCTTCGTTCGGCCCGATGCGCAAAAAACCAACGCGTACCAGTCGTGTAAAAACGTAGTCCTGTCGCCGGGGGCGTCGATGAATACCAAGCCGCAATTGGAAATTTATGCCGACGACGTAAAATGTTCGCACGGTACTACCACCGGCCAACTGAACGACGAGGCTTTATTTTATATGCGGTCGCGCGGTATTCCGAAGGATGAAGCCCGGACGTTGTTATTATATGCCTTCTCGCAGGATGTATTGAGTCAGATCAAAATACAGCCTATTCGTGAATATCTGGAAGGCGTGGTACGCGAGAAATTGACAAAATAAGTCCGTTGACTATCCAGTAGGTCAATTTTTGTGGTGTCGGGTTCTCAAACCTGACACTTTTTTTGTGGCATCTACTACGTATGTAAACAGGTCAATTTCAATCCTATTTGCCTTTCCTGTCCTCTTATGAGACGACTCTATTTACTTGCCTGTCTACTGTTTACGGTATCTATTACCCACGGGCAACGTCTACAATTCACGTTCGAGGGCGATTCAGTCACGATTCCGCTGGTTCGCGATAGCCTGCGGGGCATTTCGGGTCTTGAGATTATACCGGCAACCGGCGAGTGGCATCTGGTAAGCGACCGTGGCTGGCATTTTACGTTTACCAATATTCGCACCATCCGCGACTTAGGGGATAGTTCACGGCTGAAGCTGGTCCAAAAGACACCCTTCTGGTTTGAAGGAGTCCGGTATGATGTCAAAAGCGGGAATTACTTCTGGGCCGATGAACACGAATTCGTTACGTCAATTCAGTACGGCAAAACAATTCGGGACAGTGCCTCACAAGTGTTGTTGAGAATACCCCTGCCAGGCCCTAATAAAGGCCTCGAAGGTATAGCATTAACGCCATCGGGAACCCTTTGGGTTGCGCCCGAAGCCGGTTGGGAAGGCGAAACCCGTATGAATCAGGACACCATTACATTTTTCAGGTACCCAAGTCCACTCGCCGTTGATCCAGCTATAGAGCGGTATAAATACCCTATAAATCGGTGCGCCTTTGCGCAGGGCGAAGAACGTCTGGGCGGCATTTCGGAAATATTGGCGGTAGATAATAATCGCATATTGGTACTGGAACGCTGTTACGATGCCAGTCAAAAGCGAGTTACAGCAAACCTGTATCTGGCAACGCCAGATGAAATGACCCATACGTTGCGAAAAGAACTGGCTTTCGATTTCAACAGCCAATTTCCGGGTGCAGTCTGTAATCTTGAAGCCATGGCCTGGGCTGATGAACAAAAACAGACGCTTGTGTTGATGGCAGATGATAATTTCCACCGAAACAAAACGCTTCGAAATCAGGTCATCGTTTTAAAAAGACGGTAGTATTTATACGAACCTAACGGCACTTGATTTATGTTTTACTTATAACTTCTGAGTCAACGTTATAGTTATTTGCCTCCTTTCGGCACGAACAAGATATGCAATCAGCGATAGAAACTACCCTCGATATTCAGCAAATTCGCCAGGACTTTCCGGTGCTTCATCAGGAAATTAACGGTCGTCCGCTGGTTTATTTAGATAATGCCGCAACGAATCAGAAACCAAAATCGGTCATTAATGCCCTAACCCGTTATTATGAGGGCTATAATGCGAACATTCACCGGGGCATTCACCATCTGGCCGAACAGGCAACAGCTGCCTTTGAAGCATCGCGCCGGGCTATGCAGGAGTTCCTGAATGCAAAGCACTGGCAGGAAATTATTTTTACGTACGGCACCACCGACGGTATTAATCTGGTCGCTCAGACGTATGGCCGCCAATTTTTGAAAGAGGGCGACGAGATTATTATCTCGACGATGGAGCATCACTCCAACATCGTTCCCTGGCAAATGCTTTGCGAAGAAAAAGGATGCGTTCTGAAAGTCATTCCCGTGAACGATGCGGGTGAACTGATTCTGGAAGAATACGGGAAAATGCTGTCCGAGCGGACCAAATTCGTTTCCTGCGTTCACGTCTCAAACTCCCTCGGCACTATAAATCCGGTCAAAATCATCATCGACAAAGCCCATGCCGTTGGTGCCGTGGTGTTAATTGATGGCGCACAAGCCAGCTCTCACCTTGATATTGATGTACAAGCCCTTGACGCTGATTTTTATGTTCTTTCGGCCCACAAACTCTACGGCCCAACGGGCGTCGGAGTTTTTTACGGCAAGAAATAACTTCTCGATT
>JANXVQ010000297.1 GCA_025351545.1 Spirosoma sp. | reverse complement strand
AGCTCAAGCAAAGCTTTCGATACGTTGGCATCGCCCTCGAAAACGATCACTTCTTCGGCTGGAAACAAATTTGTGATCATCTGTTTAATAAGACCCGCCGTATGCGGTGTCAGTTCCGACGGTTTCAACATGGCTACATTTCCGGCGGCAATGGCCGACACCAACGGGCGGATTGTTAGCACGAAGGGATAATTCCAGGGAGCAATGATGAGCACGTTTCCCTTGGGTTCATGAAGCGAATGGCTTTTTGTGCCAATCAAGGCTGTAGGCGTTGGCAATCGCTGGGGTTTCATCCAGCCCTTCAGGTGCCGAATCGTATGATTGATTTCGGCGTGCAACGCCATCAGTTCCCCCAGCATAACTTCAGCCGAAGGCTTTCTGAAGTCATCGTACATGACCCGCTGAATGTCGGTTTCGTGGGTGTTTATCCAGGTCCGAATTCGCCGGATACGTTCAATGCGCTGGTCGGCGGTTGTGAGCGCCATGTGAGAAGCGTGTCGACGCTGGACATCGAACGCAGCCCGCAGGTCGTCCCGCAAATCGGTTTCGGAGAGTAGGGGAGTCATACTGGAATGTTTCGTCTATGAACGAGTCAAAAGAATGAGATAAAAATACAAAAAATCGGATGAACGAGCGGGTATTGGCATTTAAAAAGCGAAACGTTTATCTTAGCTGAAACTTTAGTAAACCCTAAATAGGATGACGCTTGTCAGTGACAACATCCGCTACCTGCGCAAACTGAACGGTCTGACACAGGAGCAATTTTCTCGAAAAATTAATATAAAGCGTTCATTGCTAGGGGCATATGAGGAAGGTCGCGCTAACCCCAACGGACAGAATATACAAGCCATTGCTAAAGCGTTTAATACAACGGTTGAATTGCTAACGCGACAGGACCTTCGCAAACTTCGCGAAACGCCAAATCTTAGCATCCCACTTGGTCAGGCTAGCCGAACTGTTGAGACACGCTCGTCAACAATCCGAACCGATGGTAAGGTAAATGCCGACGAAGACGATCCGTTTCAACACCCCGATTTCCCCGATATTTTTGCCCAGCCCGCAGCCCCAACCCCGGAACCTCAACCGCTCTCGTCGGTTCTGAACAAATATTATCGGACACAGGAGGAAAGCCGACCAGCACCCGTTCCTCCGGTTATTACGTCTCCGGTTCGGCCAAATCAGGGCATGAACGAGCGTCCCCAGTCGATGTCCTTCAGGCCTGAATTGCCTGTTAATAACACCCCTGAACGTGGCCGGTCTTCCTCTCTTGACGAATTATTTAGTTTACAACCAGAGCTGCGAGTAACTTCGTCAGCCTCGCAATCGTCTGCTAGCCACCCAACTGACTTATTGACGTTTAACAACGTTTATGAAGGAGCAACCGCATCTGCCCGGCCCAATGTGCCTGCCAGGCCAATTGCTTCAACTATTCCGGTAGTAATGCAGCGACTGTTTTCGGACTATACGCAACGCTATCAGCAGACTGATTTCTTACATCGGCTCCCGGCCATGCACTTGCCAACTTTGCCCGAAGGCCACTACCGTGCCTTTGAAGCTGGCGATGACTTTGCGTTTCCGGGAGCTTTACTGGTTGGGAAGTTCATTCGTAACTGGTTCGACATTGCCGACGGGAAATTGTATGTCCTTCTCATTCAGCCACAACGGTCCGATGCTTCGGGTAACGGAGGTGCGGGAATTTTCTGTCGAAGGGTGTATAACCAGGTAAAAGTGAAAGGTACACTGCTCCTCACCGCCGACCGTGCCGATACTCCCAATCGCGAAGTAGTTTTGAAAGACGTGTTGGAAGTATGGGAAGTTTGCGCGTTTGTCAGTCAGCAATTGCCCCCACCGGCCCCTAATACCGACCGGCTAAAGCAGTTGGTTGATGAATTACGGTTTGAAATCGAACGCCTGTAGTAAACCGGTGCCAGTGCCTACCGATTTTAGACTACTGCCCCGTCGCGAAAATAATAGTCACTATTGAATAGTCAAAAGAGATAAAGTAAGAATACATCATTTGTTGCCATCATATAATCCCTTCGTGAGTTGAACTAATTAATCGCCGGTATAAACCTATGTGTGGTGTCGGGTTCTCAAACCCGACACCATTGATGGCGGGCCAGCCCTTTAGGTTTGAGAATCCGACACCACGTTAGATTGAAAATTTAACCACAGAGGCACAAAGGACACAGAGCACTAAATGCTTTATTATCAAGGTTTTATTTCTGTGTGTCCTTTGTGCCTCTGTGGTTAAAAAATTAGTTTTGTTCTGCCCGGTTAATTAATGTGTTGCTAGAAAGCAACAATGAAGATTAGTTGAAAAAAATGTCCTGATGATATATAGAGGCTTTTGATTCAGGTGTTTTGCTGAATCAAAAGCCTCTGCCCATTTATGACTCGCTGACAAACACTATTTTTGCCTCACTTATGCGCTATTTTCTTCAACTGGCATACCGGGGCACAAATTATCATGGTTGGCAACGGCAACCGAATGGCTTGAGCGT
>JANXVQ010000817.1 GCA_025351545.1 Spirosoma sp. | reverse complement strand
TGAACGTCGGGATTGCTCAGAATAAATCGCAATGCCATTTCGGGCATGGTCATACCCGCCTGAATAAGTGGCCGCAGCGCGTCGGCATGGTCAACGCTGCTATTGAGATTTTCAGGCACAAAATATGTCGAGCGCCAGTCGCTGGCCGGGAACGTAGTTTCTTTCGTAAACGTACCGGTAAGCGTACCCTCATCGAGAGGGACACGGGCAATAACACCGATATTTAGTTCTCGGCAGAGCGGAAACAGGTTGTCTTCGGGGTTTTGGTCGAAGATGTTATAAATGACCTGAACCGCGTCGATTAGACCTGTACGGATTGTATTCAAACTGTTATCCGGCTCCCAGCGGTTGACCGATAGTCCCCACGCCCGAACCTTGCCTTGCTGAGTTAACTTCGTAACGGCCTCCTGCCATTCGTCCTGATCGGCCCAACTGTCTTCCCAGACGTGAAATTGCTGCAAGTCAATTGTTTCGACGCCGAGATTTTTCAGGCTTTTTTCGGTGTATTCCACAATGTAATCGGCCGGAAAGACGTCTTTCAGGCTGGATTCCGGCTTAGAAGGCCACTGGCGATTTTTGGGCGGAATTTTGGTAGCCGCATACAATTGCTTATCGGGATTATTTTTCAGCAACTGGTTTAAAATTTCTTCACTAACCCCATCGGCATATGCCCAGGCTGTGTCAAAAAAATTGCAACCTAATTCAACAGAACGTTGAAGAGCGCGTAAGACTTCCTGTTTATCTGAGCCTGTCCAACCGGCGAGGCCCCACATGCCATAGCCAATCTCAGAAACTTGCCAGCCGGTGCGGCCAAATGTGCGGTAATTCATGATCGAATAGCCCAGACATAGTCGTCTGGGCGTGGTTTAGATTGTTTGCGCTAAATTTACTTCATTCTATCAATTCTATCGCCCCGACGTGGCTATCCAGACTACAAATAAATATGCTCGTTCGTATTGTCCGTATGACATTTGAAGAAGATCGTATCGACGATTTTCACGCCATCTTCGATCGCTCAAAAGCCTACATTCGCGCCTTTCCGGGAAACCGCTACCTCGAACTTCTGCGCGATCCTGACCACCCTGCTGTCCGTATGACATATAGCCTTTGGGAATCTGCCGACGCACTCGAAACCTATCGCCAAAGCGAGTTATTTCGTACCACCTGGGCCGCCACGAAAGTGTTGTTTGCCGAGCGGGCAATAGCTTTCTCGGGAGAAAAAATGGAGGCCGTTAGCCTGGATAGTAACGTGAGTAAAATTACCTGATTTTTACTTTCTTTAGGGTAGTAAACTAATTGCTGAACATCCATGAATCGCTGGCTTTCTGTCGTTTACCTGACTACTTGCCTGCTGGGTTGGCTGGTTCCAATTGCGTTTGCCCAAACGACAGCGACTACCCTTTCCGGTTTCGTTACCGATGCTGCCACCGGTAAGGTAATGCCGTTTGCCAATGTGTATCTGAACGGTAGCACCCGTGGCACAACTACAAACGAACAGGGGCATTATTCACTGGCGGGCGTTCCGCTTGGCACGGTTGAGGTAGTAGCCTCGTTTATCGGTTATCAACCCCAAAGACGTACACTGCGCCTGGATAAGAGCCTGGATCAAAAAGCTAATTTTCGTCTGAAACCGGGCGACCAGACGCTGGCAATGGTAACGGTTCGTGGAAATCAGAAGAAATGGGAGCGGCATCTCAGGCAGTTCAAACGCCAGTTGCTCGGTGAACCGTTTGGTGGGCAATGCCAGATTATGAACAGTGATGTACTTAGTTTTCATGAAGAAAATGGCCACCTGAAAGCGACGGCTACTGAACCAATTATTATTGAAAATCAGGCGTTAGGGTATCGGCTTTGGTACGACATGATCTATTTTGACGGCCATGCGCGAGCCATTTATTATGCTGGTTCAACTCGTTTTGAAGAACTGAAAGCGACGGATGAACGTCAGCTCAGCCGCTTCCAGCGCAACAGAATGCGGGCATATAATGGCTCAACCCGGCATTTGATGGCTAGCTTAATTGACAGTACTTATGAGAAGGAAGGCTTTCTGGTGTACAAGGAAGATATAATCGTGCCGATTGCCCGAACCAGAGAAAATCGAACAACTTTATATGGTTCTATAAAAGGGCGCTTACAGCCGTTACAGATAAAAGAACTGATTCAGCCGGGAAGTTTGCCCTTTGAACGAAGATTGGTGTCGGATCGCCAGTTAGTGGTTTTTTATACCAATGCCACGTCGCTTTATTCGCCTTATTTCGACGCCCGATATGCTTATTCGCAAATAAAACTTCCTTCCGGAGAGATACAATTAACGGTTGACGGACAGGTTACCCGACCGGAAGGTATGGAAATACAAGGCTCGCTGGCTGATGATCGTCTGTCGACAATGCTGCCCGCCGACTGGCAACCTAATAAAGAAAGCGCTAAGCCGACCACCACCAATGCGCCGATAGCAGCACAGGGGAAACTGTTGCCGCCCGATGCCAGAATGGGGAGAATTGCGTCTGCTTTTAAAGATCGTTTTCAGGCACTGGCTCCCGTTTTATTTGTTCACATAGATAAACCTTTGTATGCCACCGGCGACCGGCTCTGGTTGAGTGCCTATCTGCTCGATGCCGCTACCAACCGTCGGCCTCTGGGCGAAACCGCTATCCATGTAGACCTGCAAACGGCCGGTGGTAAACTCGTACAGCACCAGTGGCTGCGTGTAATAGATGGCCGCGCTGCCGGAAATTTTCGTCTTTCCGATTCGCTGGCATCGGGTACGTATCGGCTACGGGCCTACACGGATGAAGACGATGGCCAGCGCCGACCCGCTTTTGACCGAACAGTGGCTATTTATAATATAATTCAGGGAAATACGCCAAAATCAGCCGATAAAGCTCAGCCCCCAGTCGATGTGCAGTTACTGCCCGAAGGTGGGCGATGGGTAATTGGGTTGCCGTCGAGAATAGGAATTAAAGTTGTTGGACCCGATGCCCACGGCGTCTTATTGGCGGGTCGAATTGTGAGTGATGAGGGTATGGTGATTTGCCCGTTTGCTACCAACGCAATGGGAATGAGCAGCGTTGTAATGACGCCCCTAACCGGCCGAAAATATTATGCAGAAATAAGTCCTAATAATCAGCCTCAATTGGTGCCGTTGCCAGTCGCTGAACCGGAAGGACTCACACTGTCGGCCGATGTGGTTAGCGATACCAGCCGACTGGCGCTCACGATTCAGAGCACCAGTCGCGCAGCAACCGATTCGGTCTATATCCTGATTCAGCAACAGGGGCGATTAGTCGATCAGCAAAAAATCCTGTTGCAAAACGGGGTCGCCCGCGTGAGTCTACCAGCAATAACATTTCCAGCGGGTCTGAATCAGATTACGCTTTACGATGCTACGGCCCGCCCACAGGCCGAACGGCTGATATTTCTACCCGAGCGGGTGCCGCCGATACGCGTAATAATGGGATTAAATAAAACGCGTTATCAGCCTCGGGAAAAGGCAATTCTGAGTGTCAATCTAAACGATGATGGACTGCCGGTTGCTTCGGCCTTATCGGTATCCATTACCGATGTCGGACAGCTTCCGGAAGATACGGCTGCGGCTACAATTCATGCGCATCTGTTGCTAACCGGCGAATTGCGCGGGCGCGTAGAACGGCCTAATTTTTATGGCCAGAACAATTCACTCCCTACGCGCCGGGCGCTCGATGATTTACTGTTAACGCAGGGCTGGCGACGGGTTAGCGGCACGTCGGCTACTGAATTGCTCGGTGGTGTATCGCTGATGGGGCGGGTATTAAATGCCAAAAATCAGCCAGTAGCCGGGGCACAGATTATTGTGGCTTCTACAGTCCCCGAACAGTCGTTTGTACGGTCGGCGGGAACCGATGAACGGGGCCGGTTTCGGTTGGCGGGCTTCGCCATTGCCGATACCCTGAAATTGATGACGCAAATTACAGATCGTCAGCTGAAGGATATTCCGGGGAAAGATGCCCACCTGGTACTGGAAGGCCCGGAGACCGCCTGGGAACCAGACACAATACACACACTCCCGGACTGGGCGACTTTGCGAACACAACTGGATGAGGCCCGGACCCGCCAGGATGGTAACGGAGATTTGTACCGCGATAAAACGGCCAAACTATTGAAAGAGGTGATCGTTCGAGCGCGAAAACCGGAGGAGCGTCCGGACGATATTCGGCGAATGAGCTTGCACAGTGGGGCCGATGCTACACTTGTGTTCGATGATAAGTCGCCCCGATTTACGAATCTCTACGAAATGATACGGGGTAAAGTGGCAGGCGTAAGCGTTACCCAGTCATTAACTGGTAATTATCAGGTAGTTATTCGGGGTTTGGGTACTATTATTGGTAATCCCCAGGCTCTATTTCTGATGGATGGTATGTCAATTCAGGACAATGATGGAACAGCCCTGCTGACCTTTAATCCTAATGATATTGACCGGATTGAAGTGTTGAAAAATGCGGGAACGGCGGGTATTTACGGCCTTCGTGGAGGGAATGGTGTTATTGCTTTTTACTCCAAACGTTTCCGGCCGGGTCAGGCGGCAACCACTGAAAAATCGGGCATGAAAACGTTGCAGGTCATTGGCTATCCATCGGTTGAACGGGAATTTTATGTGCCCCGCTACGAAAGCGCTCTGGCAGATCGGCCCAACGAATCGCAGCCAGATTCATTGGGCCGTGTTGATCGTCGGGATGTGCTGTACTGGAAACCTCTTCTTCAGACAGACGTGCAGGGCCGCAGCCAGTTGATATTTCCCCTGTCGGATGTGGTTAGAATGATACGCGTAATCGTTCAGGGAGTATCCTCCGACGGTCGGCCTGTGTTTGGCGTACAATTCATTCGCGTGCAGTAGTAAGTTATTGTTAATGGACAATGTAGGTGTGGCGTCG
>JANXVQ010000801.1 GCA_025351545.1 Spirosoma sp. | reverse complement strand
TGCTGGTTAATGCTGATAACTGGAGCGTGAAGCAGCAATGGAATGATAGGGAATCTGGCAAATTAGGTAACTACGCTAATACCAAACACCCTTTTACGCGTATTCAGGTTACGAAAAAAGGACTGGATAATCTGGTGGAACACGTTGGAAAAGTGCGTGACATTGTGGGCTACGACATGCCTCTGGCGGCTGATCACTTTGGCCACTTCGACGTGAACACAGCCATTCAGATTGGCAAGGCAATGGAGCCATTCCGGCTAGCCTGGCTCGAAGACCTTGTCCCCTGGTTCTACACCGACCAGTGGAAGCAAATTACCGATGCCATCGAAACGCCAACGTTAACGGGCGAGGATATTTATCTGAAAGAAGATTTCATAAAACTTATCGACGCTCGGGCCGTCGACATGATACATCCCGATCTGGCTTCATCGGGAGGACTGCTCGAAACCAAAAAAATCGGCGATTACGCCGAAGAAAACGGTGTGCCAATGGCGATGCACTTTGCCGGTTCGCCGATTTCCATGATGGCGAATGTGCATTGTGCGGCTGCCACTGAGAACTTTGTTGCCCTCGAACACCACGGCGTTGATGTGACCGGATGGGAAGATATCATTACGGGTATGAAACCCATTACGGACAAAGGGTTTGTTAAAGTGCCCGATAAACCAGGTTTGGGTGTTGAACTGAATGAAGAGGTCGCCAAGAAATTCCTTAAGAAAGGAGCTACCTGGTTTGCACCTACCGACATCTGGAACACGAAGGATTCTGCCGACCGGGAGTGGAGTTAACCTAAGTAACGCGGGCGGACGTCCGTGAGGCCGAAGGCAATCTTTTTTGCTATTGCTTCACGGGCGTCCGCCCGTATTATGTTAATAAATTTTCCAATGCCTTTGTCAAATCGGCGTATTCGTAAGCAAAACGGGTCTCATCGGCGATGCGTTTGTTGAGCACGTAGTTGCCTCCCGTGACGACAATGCCCATTTCTCCATACAAAAGTTTAATGGCGAATGCCGGAATGTTGGGCAACAATATAGGTCGGTGCAGTACCTGAGCGATAGCTCTTGTCAGCGTTTCGTTGGTGACAGGATTAGGGGCAACGGCATTGTAAACGCCTTTCCATGAATCAGTTGAAAGAGCCTGAATAAACAGACGGCAAAGGTCGTCGAGATGAATCCAGGAAATATATTGCTGTCCCGAACCGATGGGCGCACCCGCCCCTAATCGAATGGGTTGGACTAGTTTAGGTAAAGCGCCCCCATCTGCCATCAGCACTACGCCAATCCGCATTTTTACGGTACGAATACCGAGCGAAGCCACCTGCTCTTCCGAACGCTCCCACGCCCGCACGGCCTGTGCCAGAAAATCAGAACCGCCCTGACTGGTTTCCGTAAGTGGACGATCATCGGTGTCGCCCCCATAATAACCAATGGCCGATGCACCAATAAAGGATTTAACATTATGCGGATTCTTGGCCAGCGCCTGCGCCAGCAACTCCGTCGATTGGGTGCGACTGTTTATGATTTCGTCTTTGCGCTGGTCCGTCCATCGGGAGTCAGCGATGCCTTCACCGGCGAGATGAATAATATGGTCGGCGGTGGCGATGGCTTGCGGGTCGATATGGCCTTTTGCAACATCCCACTGATAAACATGCACAGTAGGAATGTCCTTTTTTGACCGGCTTAACAGCGACACCTGATAGCCTTCCTGTTGAAGCAGTTGCGTTAAGCGACGGCCGATAGAGCCGGTGCCGCCTGTAATTAAAACTGTTTTATTCATATGCCAGCGGTTGGTAGGTATATAACGCTCTAAATGGGTTGGGTGTTCGTACGATTAAGGTAGATGCAACCTTGATGCTGTGGCGTGTGGCGTCGGTTTTGAGAAACCGCGCGGGCGGCCCCGCCGACCCCACACGCCACAGCTACCTTACACCACCCATTCTTTTGGCAGGTCTAATTGACGGGCGTAATGAGACGAGGCTGTATGATGCACCCAACCAAGGAGTTTGTTAATGTCGTCAGCAAATTCAATGTGGTAATCGGGGTCGAGTTTGGCGGCTTTTTTCAAGACTTGCTCCGTA
>JANXVQ010000783.1 GCA_025351545.1 Spirosoma sp. | reverse complement strand
CGATCTAATTTTATCCCGCTCAAAAAGCCCTTGCTCACCAAAACTTCTTACTTTTTTTATGAAGCGATATGTACTATCGCTGGTCACTTTGTTTTTGTGTACCAGCATAACTCCTTCTGTTATAGCCCAACAAACCGCCGTTGATCATTTCGAAAGTGGCATCACGAAAAGTAAAACGAATGATTTCACGGGAGCCTTGCAAGCTTTCAGCATGGCAATAACCATGAACCCCGAAAATTCAGCGAGTTACTATAACCGAGGATTAGCCAAAGCTAATCTAAAAGACCATCGGGGTGCCATTCTTGACTATGATAAAGCCATTGATCTGAATGGAAAAGATGCACTGGCCTATCTGAGTCGGGGAGTGAGCAAAAGCAAACAAGACGATCATCGGGGCGCTTTACTGGATTATAGCCGGTCAATTGAACTCAATCCCGACGATCCTCAGGCTTACTACAGCCGGGGTGTTAGCCGGAGTCGTATTGATCAATACAGGGGCGCCTTAGCCGATTTTTCCAAAGCAATTGAGTTAGAGCCAACCAATAGCCAGACTTACTATGTGCGAGCTATTGCCAAGCAAAAACTGGAAGATTTCTCCGGTAGTTTAAGCGACTTTACGAAAGTCGTAGAAATTACGCCCAAACGTCCACAAGCCTATGCTGGACGAGGTATGTCGAAAGTTGAGTTAAACGATTTCACCGGTGCCATTGTCGATTTAAATAAAGCCATCGAGTTAAGCCCGGAAGACGCCGAATCCTTTTTTTATCGGGGTTATTCGAAGAGTAAATTAGACGATTATAAAGGTGCACTACCTGATTATGACCGCGCCATTGCGCTCAAGGGTGATAACTATCGGGCCTATTATGGCCGGGGGTTCTGCCGAAGTAAACTTGGCGATCAAAAAGGTGCGGTTCAGGATTTTAATCAGGCTATTGAGATCAACAACGTTAACACTGATGCAAAGGTCGTTTACAGCGGGAGAATGACGCATGCCATCCTTGATAACCTACGCAATGTAGTGCAGGAACGTAATAAAATCAATGAGTTAAGCAATGAACGTGCCGAAGCCTATTTCAGTAGGGGCATCAGTAAAAACAAGCAGGGCGAGCCAAAAACAGCCATAATTGACCTTAATAAAGCGATTGAACTTAGCCCGGCTTATGCCGAAGCCTATTTCAGCCGGGGCATGATTAAGTCAGCGCAGGGCGACCAGAAAGGAGCCATTATGGACTGCAACAGTGCCATTAAACTAAGTCCTCGCTATGCCGAAGTTTACTATGTTCGTGGCCTGATCAAACATAGTCTTGGCGATGAAAACGGCGGTTGCCTCGATCTATCCAAAGCAGGCGAACTGGGCTACAGCCCAGTCTATAAAGTAATTAGCGAGTATTGTAATTAATAGGGCAAAAAACTTTGACAAAGCTGATAGTGTAGTCCATTGATCATCAGAGTTATCATCTTTGTCAAAGTTCAATTAAATCTGTTTTCTAGTTACTCAAATTTTAAATGCTTCACAGAGTCGCCGGACGATTCGAGTTCAAGCAACGCGTCGATGCCAATTTCCAGGTGAACATTGACAAACTGGCCCGTTACACGTTTGTCACTTTCTTCGGTTTTTACCCCTTCCGGCACCAACGGATTGTCGGATACCAATAGTAAAGCGCCGTGTGGAATCGAGTTGACAAAGCCGACGGTAAAAATGGTAGCCGTTTCCATGTCGATAGCCATCGTTCGGATTTCGCGCAGGTAATCTTTAAATTTTTCGTCGTGCTCCCAAATGCGTCGATTAGTTGTGTAAACCGTACCCGTCCAATAATCCAGTTCGTATTTTTTAATAGTCGATGACACCGCCCGTTGCAAGCGGAATGATGGTAGCGCCGGAATTTCGGGCCGCATGTAATCATTGCTGGTTCCCTCTCCCCGAATGGCCGCAATTGGTAGAACCAAATCGCCAATCTGCGTTTTTTTCAACCCACCACATTTACCCAAAAACAAAACCGCCTTTGGATTAACGGCAGAAAGCAGATCCATGACCGTAGCGGCCATAGCACTACCCATACCAAAGTTTATGATGGTGATATTATTAGCCGTTGCAGTTTGCATAGCCCGTCCCATCCCAAAAATTTCCACATCGAACTTCTTGGCAAAAATGTCAACGTAATTAATAAAGTTGGTCAGCAAGATGTATTCGCCGAATTTCTCAATGGGTGTGCCTGTATAACGCGGCAACCAGTTCTGAACAATTTCTTCTTTGGTCTTCATTATCAGTGAGTGAATGAGTCAGGAAGGAGGGAATCAGGAGCTAATCGCGTTTTTTTTCATTCGCTTATTTACTCAATCACCCATCCACTTAGTACCTTAGTGGCATGGTTGCGCTGAACCTCCCTGCTTTTGACTGTAAAATTAAGCAAGTCGAAGGGAAACCCTACATTTTCGATTCATTACGCCGTAAGTATGTCCGGCTATCGCCCGAAGA
>JANXVQ010000773.1 GCA_025351545.1 Spirosoma sp. | reverse complement strand
CCCGGTATTCGTTCACGAAATCAGTAAATGTCAGGTGAGTCATGCGCTTGAAATATCGGCAAAACGCGGGAACGGTCAGGCTGGCAAGATCGGCTACCGCATGAATGTCCACCGGTTCGGCATAATATTGTTCAACATACTGGCAAACCCGGTTGATGCGTTCCTGCTCTTTCGGGTTAAAATCAAACTGAATACCATCGGCGTGTAGCGGCTCAACATCAGGAGCATCGGCTAAGTGTTGCAAAATTTGCAGCAGCGTCAACAGTCGTTCAAAAGGTGACTGATTGGGTAATTTAGTCAACCACGGTCCTACGAGATGCCTGGTGCCAGACCCAAACGTTAGACCCGTATGAGCTCGCTCGAACAATCGCCGAACGGTAGCCAGCTCGGGTTTCTGTAGAAAAACTTCGCCCATAAAATCATCGCGCATCTGTACAACGATTTCTTCATATTTCCCTTCTTTCCCGTAGCTAAAGTTAAGGTGAGGAAGATTGGGGCCGATAAAAACCAACTCGCCCTCTTCGTAACATGACACGTTTGTGCCTACACGTCGCTGGCCGTTTCCGGATGGGATATACACGATCTCATACTCCGGGTGATAGTGCCAATATACCCGGCAGGTTTCTGCTTCCGTACCATGAATAACCCGAAATGAACTCCCGGCTTCGGGCTCTATTTTTTCAAATTGAAGTTTCATAAGACGAAATGGGTATTACACCGAGATTCACCGAGAAAAAGAAGGCTCGCAAAGATTTTACTTATCTCCTTTTTCTCGGTGTAACAAATTTACAGTCGGAAACCCTAAACTGATTTCAATCGTTTATATAGTAACATACTACTTCGCAGAAACAACATGAAACGAATTCACTTATTGGCGCTCAGTTTGCTTTTAATGGCAAGTTGCGCACAAGGCCAATCGAAAGACTATTCGCCTGCTAAACTTCCTGCCCCGAAAGCCGATGAAGCCGTTGCAACCTTTGCAGGTGGATGCTTCTGGGCAATGGAAGAAGGTATGAACCAGCTCAAAGGCGTTCGGGAAGTAATTTCCGGTTATGCTGGGGGAAGTGTCAAAAACCCAACGTATGAGCAGGTCGGCACTGATGAAACTGGCCATGCCGAATCGGTTCAGGTCTATTATGATCCGAAAGTAATTAGCTATGCCCAGCTGCTCGACGCTTTTTTTGCGGGCCACGATCCTACGACGTTAAACCGTCAGGGACCCGATACCGGCCGCGACTATCGGTCGGTGGCTTTTTATCGAACATCAGCCGAAAAAGCCGAAATTCTGGCGGCTATCAAGCGCACCAATGAGTCTAAGCATTATTCGAATCCAGTAGTAACAGAAGTGACACCGCTTACGGTTTTCTATCCGGCTGAGAACTATCACCAAAACTATTTCGACCTTCACCCCGATCAACCTTATATCCAGCGTGTGTCGCTGCCGAAGGTCGAGAAACTACGCAAGGCAATGGTTGGTCATCTTAAAAATAATACAGCGTTAACAATGAATGACTAGTTTTTGAATAGAAAATATCAACTCACCATTAGTAACGGATAATAGATTAGTAAGAATAGCCGGTCATAACCGGCTATTTTTGCATTATGAATACACCGGCCTCATTGACCAAACCACATCGAAACCTGTTTATACAAAACCTGCTGACTTTCTTTCTAAATCGGCAGGCGCTAGCTGTTGGGCTGGTATTTGCCTCCGATAGTATCTTGTTTGGCAGCTGGGTCGCGCACATTCCGTATGTAAAAGAAAAACTGCACCTCTCCGACGCCGAACTGGGTTTGACACTTTTTGCCATGCCTATCGGGCTACTCGTCATGAACCCATTAACGGGGTGGATCATTGCCAAACTCGGCGAAGCGCGCGCCTGTTTCTGGTCGGCGGTGGGATTAACTCTGGCTGTTTGCATACCGCTTAACGCTCCCAATCCGGCCGTACTGGCTATTGGGCTTTTTCTTATGGGCCTTAACGCGGCCCTGATTAATGTGGCAATGAACACCACAGCCACCAATGTGGAGCGGGAACAGGGCATTGTAATTATGTCGTCGTGTCATGGTATGTGGAGTCTGGGAGGGCTTTTTGGTTCGGGGATTGCCGGAGCCGTAATTTCCTTTCATGTATCTCCCCAAATACACGTTGCCATTATGGCTGGGCTCGTATTGCTGCTGACCTTTGCGCTACAGCCACTACTGGCACAAATACCGTCGAGCAGCCGGACGGAGACGGGAGAAAAAGCCGGATCATCGTTTGTACGGCCAAATCTGGATTTATTGCTGATGATTTTAATAGGGTTGGCTCTAGCTATGGGCGAAGGAGCAGCCTTCGACTGGAGCGCAGTTTATTTGCGTGAAACGCTCGGCGCCAGTAGCCAGATTGCGGCTCTGGGCTTTGCCAGTTTCTCGCTCACGATGACTGGTTTTCGCTTCCTCGGCGACGCCATTATCCCAAGAATAGGCTCTAAACGCTGGTTGCAAATTGGTGGTGTGCTAGCGGCTGCCGGACTTTTATTTGCTATTGCATTTCCCTACCCGGCAATGGCTTTGATTGGCTTCGGCCTACTGGGCGCAGGTTGTTCACTCGGCGCACCAATTCTTTATGCAGCCTCTATGCGGGTGCCGGGAATTCCGCCCGCAGCGGGTCTGGCGACGTTTGCGACGTTTAGTTTTATTGGTTTTCTGGCGGGACCGCCCATTATCGGGTTCGTGTCCGAAGCATTCGGTTTGTATTATGGCTTAGGGTTTGTGGCGATAATGCTGCTCATTTCGGCGGGTCTGGCCAGAGTAGTTAAATTGTTCTAACTTACCCGGCACAATCTATAGAATTGTCAACAGAACGTAACCAACGAGATCATGACAGTAGCCGTTGCAACAGCTCCGAAAAGGCGAACAAATCAGGTGTACCAGCCTACCTGATTTATGAAACGCTGAACGGACGTGCCCTGTATTACCGTGGTTACCGCGACATAACAACCGGCAAGAAAACACCCGCCGAACTTATAGGAAGCAGCTCATTGCAAGCCATGCTTGTGTCGCTGATTCATGGTTTTTTATTCACGCACATTGATAGAAAACGGTATTTACTGGCAACAAATGAATCAGGCATCCACCTTGACAAAGGCACCAACCTATCCAACGACATTGCCATTTTCGATAAGTCGGCCGGTCTGGTATTGACGGATAAATACTTCAACATACCACCTAAAATTGCGATCGGAGTAGATGTCCGCATCGAACCCGAAGAGTTCTCCGGCAAAGAGTCAGGCTACGTGTATGAAAAAACAGAGCGTCTACTCGAATTTGGTGTCGACACAGTAATTTGGATTACCACCCAGCCTAAAAAGATATTCGTGGCGACTCGTACTTCGCCCTGGCTAATCCAAAACTGGGATGCTACCGTACCCGTTCTGGACGATGTTGTTCTAAATCTGGCTGATTTACTAACTGAAGAAGGAATCGAGTTTTAAACTTCCCATTTATTATTCGTTGACTTCTATGTGTACGGTTGCTCTGGCGAATTCCGGAATGTAATTTTTATAGCGAATGCCTCCCATAAAATCTGAAAACCAGGGCCACATCTGATATCCATCGAACTCGCCCAGCAACGCAGCGTGGTGAAACCCAATCCAGCCACCTTTCCCTTCTATGATGTATTTCCGGAAAGCTGCTTTTGCCGTATCATTCCACCTGTAAGGCGAATAATTTAACTGAATAAACAACTGATACTGGGCCAGAAATCTATCATTTATTGGCTCGGCATTTTCGATGTAGTCAATTGTAAAATTGTTCTCTGCGGCTACTTTTCCAAGCCATATTTTTGCCGCATCCACAAAGGGCGCATGAATGCCAGCCGCTTCGGTCATGGCAACAACTCTGAAGCGTGGTTTTGTTTCTTGACCGAAATTTGAACCACTAAACCCGGCAATAAACAGCACTAAAAGTAAGCTGGTGATTCGCATACTGACTAGTTTTTCATTAACGGATAAAAGTCCAAATAACAAAGAAACGAGCCGCCCCAAAAGCACAAATAGGTATTCATTAATTAACGAATCAAACTCAGCGGTCCCTCCTTTTGATTAAGAATTACCTTTCCGTGTTGATTTAACTTGTACTGAACACTCCAGGCATAAACACCTATTTCACATAACTTGCCTTGATAGTAACCATCCCACCGAAACGGCGAGGCAGATGTCTGAAAAATAATCTCTCCCCAACGATTGAAAATGGTGAGTGATGTAATAGTAATATCACCGCAGCCAAATACCAAAAAGACATCATTTAATCCGTCACCATTAGGCGTAAAACCAGTAGGAGCATACAAAATACAGTCACAGGCACCATAATTAACCGTAATCGAGTCCGTAACAGTTGCACAGTCATTTTGGACGCTTGCCCTGAATACACCTGAACTATTTACAGTACGTTCCACAGCCGCAAATTGATCCATCCAGGCAAATTTACCCTCACTACTAGTGGGCTTGATTATAAATAACTCGGCCCCACATA
>JANXVQ010000742.1 GCA_025351545.1 Spirosoma sp. | reverse complement strand
ACATCTACTCCCACGACATAATGGCCGTTTTGAGAAAGGCAGCCCAAACTCACACAACCGACGTAGCCTAGGCCAAAAATGCTGATGTTCATACGCGTATGAAGAATTAAGAGTGATTGATTGATAATTGAGAAAATGCTTGCTCCCGTGCCTGAAAAGTGGGCGCCGGATAAACCGTCAACTGGTGAATGAGCGTGATACGCTGGCCGGGTTCCAGCGTCATAAAAGCCCGGATGGTGGTTGTGGCTTTTAGCTGGTAAAATCCATCCGAATACCAGCCCAGCCGCGACGGTTCAAGTTGGCCCGTTACAACGTCGAGTTGAAGCATGGAGTCTGCCATCAGGTCAATGTATCGGGTGGTGCCAGCATGCGTCAGGGAGATTGTATTTTGAGCAATAACGTCGGCCTGAACACCGGGGCCAAGATGAAACAGTACGTCTATCTGTCGGCTTTGCCGCCCGTAGTTTTCGATTAAATCATTGATTTGCAGCGTATCGCTTGTTCGGTCGAAGGAAAATGTACGCTGGTGTTTGCAGTGCAGCCGCTTATAGCCGTTGTGAGTAGCCGTAAACTGATCGGTTTCAGCCGTTGAGTTGCTGGATACTACCCGCGTTTTATAATGATCGAGCCATAGCAATGCCCCCGCCTGAAGTGACTGATTCTGGCCGTCGATACAAACCGTATTGTGAGCGCGGGTACTGATAAAGTAATTCCGCCAGTCGGGATCGGTCTGGTATGAATAAGTGCCGGGATCGGCCAGAAACACCTGTCCATCTATGTGCATCATAAATGACAATGCATCGGCATGACCGTGGGCCGCAATGGACAAAAAACCAAGTGGGGCGGCATCAGCATGAATATAAATTTCGCTGGGCCGGGTTGGATCATCGTCTATTTCCTGTTTCCGGATGATAAAATGGCCTTCTTCCGGGTAGAATGTACTTCCCATCAAATCGGAGCGAGTCGGTACAGCCTCAAAAGTTTCCTGCCCCTTTGTCCCGAACAGTATGTAATTCTTTAGATCGAAGCGCGGAGTTTCGCCCCAACCCGCCGACCGTTGCTTAAATAAGGAGTCGCCAAATAACACCGTTCCCGACCTCAGCAACGACTGAAAATTGTTGTGTGGGTGGCAGTCATCGAGCAATAATACCCGGCCATCATCTTCATCCCCGTAGCGTGGAAACGTGCCTTTGCAGTCCAGAAACTGCGCGATGTAGTGGATCATCTGGCGTAGGCAGGTGTCATAAGCACCAGAAAAGGCATTGCCCGTTTGTTGGCCTACGACTTGTGCAATCAGGAAAAAATCGGTTATAAACTGGATGTATTCGGCTGCTTCTTCGCGATTGATTCCATGGTTGCTATGTTGTTTTTGTATCTCGCGCTCCAGCCCCGTTTTTGCATACGTCTTCCAGGTGGCCGATTCCGGAAACGCCCAGAACGAAGCCGCTATGAATAGACCTGAATATTCTGAAATGAGGTGATTATTGGCCGATGAATAATAGGACGGGTTGGCATAACTATAAACACAATGCTGGTAAATGCTTGGTAGCCAGTATGTATTGGTGAAGTCCCGGAAGTCGGCGTCGGTTTCTGCCAGCGCCGATGCATCAAGAATATTCCAGCTGATAAACCAGTTGATGATTCGGATATTGACCTCAATGTTGCTGTACCAGTTCACGCCCGTCAGGTATGGGTTTTCGGCAAACCACGCGCGATTAATAGCTATAAACTGGGTTAAAAACCGTTTGTCGCCCGTTTGTCGGTACTGAACCGCCAGTTGGGGCAGAAAAAGCAGCCTATTGATTTCCCAAACGTATTTGGCACTACCAAACTGCCCGCTCCGAACGTTGATATCTTTGGCATATGTCTTAGGAAATCGCAGTCCTGTACTACTGTCGAGGTGCCAATCTATTGGCTGATTTATATCAATTGTATGTCGAAAAATGAGTTGCTCCGTCCCGAACGTAACTTCAGGAGTTTGAGAGGGATCGAATGGTAAAATCGG
>JANXVQ010000720.1 GCA_025351545.1 Spirosoma sp. | reverse complement strand
GCCCAGACAACAATAGCCGTAAAAAACGATGACATACCATAAACTTCGGCTTCAACGGCGGAGAACCAAAACGTGTCTGAGAACGTGTACGACAACGCGCCAACGGCCCCTGTTCCTATAACCAGCAGCGTATCGGCGGTGGTGTACTCACTCTCCGGTTTTCCTAATAGTTTCTGAGACAGCATCGTGATGGTCCAGAATAGAAAGGCGATAGTGAACGCACTGGCTAATACCGACGACATATTAACCCAGTAGGCAACATTTAGCAGGTTGCCGAAGGAAAACATGGAAAAGATTCGGCCTAGCAACAGGAAAAACGGGGCACCGGGTGGGTGCGGAACCTGGAGTTTAAACGAACACGCAATGAACTCGCCACAGTCCCAGAAACTGGCTGTGCGCTCGACAGTCATCGCATAGGTAATGAGTGCGACAGCGAAAACGAGCCAGCCCAATAGGAGGTTCAGGCGTTTAAATGATTGCATACAAGTGAAGATTAACGGACTGTTTTTGTGTAAGTAGTGGCTAATCCAGCGGTGCCACGCTTGGACCGGGCCAAAATTACGTAAAAAGACGCCCGTCCGTGGCAGGGCGGGCTGTTAAAGTTTGTTAAGCTGAGAATTTAGCAATCTTAGTCAGAATTGAGTCTTGGATGTTATAAAAGCATATTTGAACCTTTAAAAAGGTTGTAAAGCAGAGTCAGACTTGGTCATCCTCAGTACTATTTAAGTTTTAATAGCCCTAGTCTCCTCAGTCCTCGAATTGGTTCCATTAAAAAAAGCCCGGTCGATATTAACCGGGCCTCAATCATTGAAAAATAATGAACTAATCTAAAGCCGCCCTAATAATATAAAGGGCATTAACAACATCACCTAGTTTGTTCATATTGTCACCGACAAATTCAGAAAAGTCGGGATACTTTGCATAAATAGCAGACCCCGACAGTTTGGGACTAAGATCATCTCCTAACTCTTTAATAACGGCGTCAACTATAAATGTAACCATAGGCTGAATGCCGCTATTGTACTGGGCAATTGCAAACCGACCGCCCACTCGAGCACCAGCCGCTCGTGGGCTAGCCTGTGTAGCCTGAAACTCTTCATATTCAAGTTGAGCCTCATATACAGTATCCTCCAGTGCATTAATGACATCCATCAGTTGCATTTTTAGCATTCGATGTCGAATCTGTGTTGTTCTATCAACCGGTGTGAATTTCGGTTTTTCCGCTTCCATAAATGAAAAAATTAATAGATAATTAGTGGATTCAATCTAATGAATTCCATTTTAAAAAAAGCAACAAATTTCGAGTATTTAGTCTAGGCTTTTAAACCTAGTTTGTTTGCTTATTCAAACTGTTAACCGCTTGGAAGCAAGTAGCCTTTTTATTCAGTGTTGCCTAAAGGGGGAAACCGTTGAAAAACTAAGCTGCAACACCCCATTCATATACCCCGGCCTCAATTGTTCGGGTCGGCACTTTTGCCGCTAAAGCAATTTGTTGTATACGACGTACAGTAGCAGATGCAAAAAACTGCTCACCAGTGATGGGATTGACACGAGCGGGTACGTTTTCAAAAACAAAGAATCGCCCATTGAGGTCAAGAATGTAACGAACATTGGTTTCAATAAGCGTTTCATCCGGCCAAGTCATAGCTTCCTCGTTTTTAGATTCGTCTCCCATTTGTCAGAAGTTGGTTCGTATACGGCTTTCAGCGTATTCTGCATGAGAAAAGTAATTCAGAGGGAGTTATTCATAAAATGATGAAACATCAATTTTCATGATTTTTGCATCTGCTAAAAACAACTCTTGATGCTCATTATATTTCAATACGACTTCAAAACTGAACGGGAAAGCATCCTTGGTTATGGTTACATTATCATCGTTGTCTAAACCATATTGAAGCTCTACGTCTACAATCCCACTTCCTTTAGCAGCAATACTTCCGTCATCATTAACAATCACCTCGTCCACTAAAGTATCTGATACATCTACAATGCGTGTATGAGATGATAACCTGTTAAGATCGTCGGGAAAGTTGCTAATCAAGTAACTACAAAACAATTGATCCAGATTGGGAATCTCAATTCGCTTTGGTTTAGGGGGTGTAGCTACTACAACTAGAAATTTATAGTTTTTTTGAGTCCGCACAAAATCGCCTATTTCAGCAACCTGTCTTCGCTTCTGGGCGGTCATTTTACCAGTTTTTACTTCAACTACTACTACCTCACCATCTTTTCTAGCTACTAAATCAGCCCGATAGTCGCCGACTTTCTCTTCTTTGGTTACCTGATAGCCTTTCGTCTTGTAATCAGCCATCAACTGGTCAATGGCTATATCATGCAGATAATGTTGTAGGTATTGCTGTCTAATTTCCATCTCGTTCCAGATTTAACCGAATCATATCCGTGGTGAAGCTACCACACTCAACATAAAGTACATGCTCTTCAGTTTCTATAACATCTAATAGTAATGTGATTAGCGTACCGGGCAATCCTGAAAAGTCAAGAATGGTTAAGTCGTTAGCGGCAAGATCAAAACTCCCGGCAATGCGCATTTTTACTCTCTTATCGTCATCAAAAATAA
>JANXVQ010000714.1 GCA_025351545.1 Spirosoma sp. | reverse complement strand
AGTCATGCTCACCAACCGATGCTTTTTGGTCATTCAGTTTAAAAACAACGGTGTGTCGTATCATACATATCGGTAGTTTTTCAGGTAGACCATTTTTGTTTTTCGGTTAACGGCATTCGTTTGTCAGGTGGTCAAGCATGACAAACTGGTCTGATTTTTCTGGCTTGACCAAACAAAAACCGGAAAAATCAGACCAGCCGGACTGTAGCGTAGCGCTATTTTTATTTCTTTTCTGCCACCGCGGCATCCTGCTTCACAAATTCACCAGCGGCTTTTATTTCTACTTCATCACTAACGACGGCCGTCGACGAAGAGCCAACCCCAAAATCAGAGCGTTTCAGTATGCCGCTAATCTTCAGACCGGCTTTTTCCTGTTTCCCACGCGGGTTGTCCAGTGTAACGGGTCCTGTCAGAACCGCATCCAGCGTAACGGGCCTGGTAACGCCGTGCATCGTCAGGTCGCCGGTTACCTTATATTTTTTCCCCTCTACTTTTTTAAACGAGGTGCTTTTGAAGGTTAGTGTCGGGAATTTGACCGCGTCGAAAAAATCGGGGCTTTTCAGGTGTCCATCCCGTCGTTCGTTGTCGGTATTGACGCTGGTCACCTCAGCGCTTACTTCGATCACTGCATCGGAGAGGTCAGGCTTGGCGGAGGTCAGTTTGGCGTCGAACGTTTTGAAATTACCGTCCACATCCGACAGCATCAGGTGAGTAACCGTAAAGCCAACTTTGGCGTGGGCTTTATCGACCGTCCAGGTCTGGGCGTAGGTAGACGAGATAGTAAACAGGGTGGCCAGGGAGAATACGAGTGCTTTCATGCGTGCTTGGAAAGTTAATTGAGTGAAAATTATTTGAACGGGTTATGCTTATTGATGTCTACTCTGTGAAATGGACAATGACGAATGAGGGAATTGCTGACATTAGTCATTGTCCATTAATCATTATCCATTTATTTTGGTCGTCCGCCTGCTGGAGCAGCCTGTTGCTGCTGGCCACCACCGTCGCCACCGCCACCATCTTTCACATCGTCATTGCTTACAGAACGGGCCTTCCGACGGGGTTCTTCAAAGCTCATTTTGCCGATGCGGTATGTAAACGTCACTTTTAAATTTGAGTTGTAAAGGTGGTTGACATTCACCTGCGAAAGTGTCGGCGAATTCAAGGTTGTCCGCATCGTTACGCCGTTCCCGGCGAAGTTCTCTGCCGCCAGCCCGATACTGCCCCGCTTGTTGGCAATATCTTTCCGAACGCCTACCGAGTACATGTAGAAACTACCCATTGTACCCTGCAACTGCGGATTTGGTCCCCGGAAGAAGCTGAACACCTGCGCACTCCAGCCTTTATTCATTTGTAACGAACTCATCAATCGGCCGCCAATGCTTATCCCCGAATTGTTGATCAGTACCGACTTTCCGTCTGCGCCCTGGGCTAATCCCTGCATGTACATGTAGTATCCGTCCAGGCCGCCGTTGATGCTCCATTTTGCTGTCAGGTTAGTATTGAAGAATACGTTTGCGCCAACGGTACGCTGCACCCCGATATTCTGAAACGTAGTGGTGATGCTACCCGCTATACTATCCGATGGTATGCGGATCTGCGAGATGGCGTTGTTGGTTAACCGCCCGAAAACGGCTGCGTTAATGTACGTTTTCCTGATCGTCGAACTGATGCTAAACTCCATGTTGTCGGTTAGTTCGGGGCTCAGGTTCGGATTCCCGACACTGATATTCTGCGGGTTCGCTTTATTGACGTTCGGGTTCAGCTGTTGCAGACCCGGCCGTTGAATCCGGCGGTTATAGGCTGCTTTGAGAGTACTTCCTTTCAGGCTTTTTGATACGTTGATGCTCGGCACCAGATTACTGTAGTTGGGGATAGCCAATTTTACGGGCTGGGTTTGCTCCGTCGACTGGCTTGCCGATATGCCCGTGTGTTCGTAGCGCGTTCCTACCTTGAAGGTGAATTTGCCGGGTGTTACGTAGGTGTACGAAATGTAGCCCGCGCCAATGTTCTGGTTATAGATAAGCGATCCTGCCGGATTGGTTGGATCAAAGGCCATCTCACCCGTGCGGCTGCCAATCAAGTACTGATACCGGCTGTCTACCTGCCGCCTGATGGCTTTTCCCCCGAATTCCAGCAATTGATTCTTTTTGATCGGTGTCTGGTAGTCGGTCTGGATGGTCATTTCCTGATTTTTGTTGTTGTTGAGATTCTGCTGGCGAGCGGTCAACTCACCGGTTCGACCCAGAATGTCTGCGTAGAAATTGTTGGTCAACCCCGTGCGGCTGTACTGGGTCGAAATGCTGAATTCCTGTTGCGGTTTGAACGTACGAACGTAATCCAGATTCATATCCACCGAGTTGGACAGGTCTCTCCGGTTTACATCCCGGTTGGTCATACTCAGGAGCGAATCCGCAGAGAACGTGTTGGTTAACTGCTGCTGCTGCTGAACAAAATTGCGGGTGCCGTACCGGATGTTGGCCGTCAATGACTGATTTTTAGCCAGATCATAATCGAACCCCAGCGTATACTGACCAAAAACGGGTTTATCGAAAGCCGTTGCCGCCTGGGTGGTACGTCGCGATTGCCTGCCAACCAGCGTCGTCTGATCCAGGGTTGAGGAAGCATGATTATACATGGTCCGTCCGAAACCACCCAGACTAATCCCTAGTTTGCCCTGCCGATAGGAACCATTCAGGCCCAGGTTGGAGGCCCGCAGTCCCGCTCCGGCATCAATATTGAGCGTCAGGCCGTGCAGCGTAATCTTTTTGGTGACAATGTTGATAATCCCGGCAGCGCCTTCGGCGTCGTACTTGGCGGAAGGCGAGGTGATCACTTCCACCGTCTTGATCATATCGGCGGGGATTTGCTTAAGAGCGTCGGCGACACTGGCGGCTACAATCGTTGAGGGCTTGTTATTGATCAATACCCGAATGTTCTGACTGCCGCGCAAACTAACGTTCCCGTCCAGATCAACTGACAGCATCGGTACGCGTTTCAGTACGTCGCTGGCGTCGCCCCCTTTGGAGGTCATGTCCTTGTCGGCGTTGAAAACCAGCCGGTCCACTTTTTCTTCGATCAGGGCAGCCTGCCCCACAACGTTTACTTCACCCAGCGTGCGGATGTCGGCCGGAAGTTTCACCGAACCCATATTCAGGTCAGTCCCTTTGGCGATGGTAAACTGTTGGGAGTCTTTGTTTTTATAGCCTATAAACGAGTATTGGAGCCGGTAATCGCCCGGCGCCAGTTTGGCCATCACGAAATTACCTTTTGCATTCGACGTCGTCCCGTCGATGGGCTTGTTTGTTTTCACACTAATCAGGGCAACGGTGGCAAACTCAACAGGTTTGCCGGAAGTCGAATCGACCAGAAGTCCCGTTATTTTACCATTGCCTTTGGGAAGATCGTCCGCTACCCCGGTAAATTCTTTTTTCTTTCGGGTATCCTGCTGTCCACCAAAACCTCCGGGTCCACCGCCACCGCCCGGAGGGCCAAATTGAGCGTATGTTGTACTGGATTGGATCAGACCG
>JANXVQ010000664.1 GCA_025351545.1 Spirosoma sp. | reverse complement strand
CAACGCAGGTAACGAAAACAGAGCCGGAAACTATTACGCTTATCTTTGAACACGGCGAAATTAAAGGAGTCGCCGGTGAGAAATTTGCGAATCCGGTAGATGCCATTCGAAAACTTACCGAACTGGCCGGGCCATTCGGTATTGGGCGCGACATTCACGTTGGCGATACCATTATTGGTATCAAAGGTCGCGTTGGATTTGAAGCACCTGCTCCGTTGATTCTCATTAAAGCGCACCATACACTGGAAAAACATGTACTGGGCAAATGGCAACTGTACTGGAAAGAGCAGTTAGCGAACTGGTATGGCACTATGCTCCATGAAGGCCAGTTTATGGACCCCGTAATGCGAAATATAGAAATATTTCTGGCGGACACGCAAGCCCATGTTTCGGGTAAAGTGCATGTTTTGCTGGCCCCGTATCGATTCCAGGTATTAGGCATCGAATCAGATCATGACCTGATGTCGTCTACTTTTGGTTCGTATGGCGAAATGAACAACGCCTGGACTGGCGACGATGTGCGAGGCTTCTCGAAAGTCGCTTCCAATCAGGTAATGATCTACGAAAAAATCCGTGAACTTAATTCTTGATGCCAGTCCGCTCGGCATCGGGTTTTATCATCGGCAAGCTCAAACAGGCATCAGCCGCGTTGTTGAACAGTTAATCGCTGGGATGCAACGGGCTGATGACATTGAGCTAATGCTGGCCGCACCAACGCACCTGGCCGAAACGATGCGCTATGCACAAACCATGTTTGGGGCAAATGCGCCACCGTTTGTGAATGCATCTCGTGAACAGACCGTAGCTAGATTTGAAAATAGTTTGTTGCGTTCATTATCTCCGGATAGTAAGCCGTCGAAGGGAATCCGGGAGATAATCTATCGGTTGAATAGGGCGTTAGGCCGGGACATATCGCGTTTCGACCTGGCCAATTTGCCGGATCAGTGTGTTTACCATGCTACCTTTTTTCCCATCCCCGAAGTAATTCGCAAAAATCGGGTCATGCCGATAGTGCAAAGCATCTATGACATGATCCCGATTTTGCATCCTGAGTGGTTTACATCCGGCGAGCAAACGGTTAAGCAAGTACTGAAAACGCTTCCGTCCAAGGCTTGGATAACGACTATTTCTCAGGCTACAAAAGACGATTTCTGTGAGTATACTGGCTTCGATCCGAATCAGGTAGTGCCTATTTTGCTGGCCGCTTCTCCAACATTGTTCCATGCAAAGGCTAATGAAGGGCAGAAGCAGACTGTTCGGCAGAAGCTGGGGATTGGCGCTGCTCCCTATCTGCTGAGTCTGGCCACGCTGGAACCGCGCAAGAATATTGCTCATCTCATTCGTTCGTTTGGGCAATTGGTAAATGGTGGAGATCTCCCTTCCGATGTGCAGTTGGTACTTGTCGGAACCAAAGGCTGGAAGTTTGACGAGATTATGGCAGAAGCCAGTAAGACTCCTGCTCTGGCATCACGATTGATCTTTACTGGTTTTGTACAGGACGAAGATTTAGCGTCACTTTACGGGGGAGCAACTGCTTTTTTGTATCCTTCTTTGTACGAAGGTTTTGGTTTGCCACCACTTGAAGCCATGCAATGCGGCCTGCCAGTCATTACGTCTGATATTCCATCCATTACTGAGGTTGTTGGTGAGGCTGCCATTCGGGTTTCACCTACTGATACCGATGCGCTTTGTCAAGCTATTATCACAGTAGTCAATTCGCCATCGATTCGGGCAGATTTATCGGGAAAAGGATTGAAACAGGCATCTTTGTTTTCGTGGGAAAAATTTATTGACGAACACATTGACTTATACAAACAGCTCCATTATCAGGTGGCATAAATATTAATAACACCTGTTTTTAGTTACCTTGCAATCGTTAATATGCTAATAGGTAGCTATTTTGTTTCTTTCGTTTAAGTTAAGTCACAGTAGATGATTGGTAAGTCAAGAAAATATTGCGCCACCCGACGTGTTGCGTATCCATTACAACTGCTTGATGTAGTAGTAGATCGGTATGCAAAAGGAAGCTATAAGTATAAGAGTTATGATTTGCCCGATAATGACAAGCCATTAATTCTGATGATGACGTCGGGTCATTTGGGCGATGCCTTGATTTTATCTTATGCATTTCCACTGATTCGACGCCAATATCCTGATGCCCGGATCGACGTACTGGCTGGGAGTTGGTGCGACCCAATCTGGAAAGACAATCCGTATGTAAGACGCGTCATCCATCTTAATCATGTTGGAACGAGTCGTCGTCCCATTTCCAAATTAGAGAAGTGGAAGGATTTTCTTCAAACGACTCGGGTCGCGATTAAGTCGTTGAAAGACACCGTATATGATTACTCGGTAGATATCCGATTTTCGAGTGCGCCCATGCACTTTATACTTCCTTATTTACGGATCAGGCGCAAAATCGGTTACGGAACTCGCGGCTTTGGCGGGCTGCTCGATAACGAGTTTTTCCTGCCCGACGAAGAAGTTCATAACTTCGACCTGATTCTTGCCCTGTTAAAACCAATGGGGATTGACGCCGATTTACGAACGGTTGAGCCTTACTTTTTTCATCCGCCAGAATCTCCAACTCAACTGTGGGCCAAACTAGAGCGGCCAGTTCCCGGGAACAAAGCTATCCTGATTTGTCCCGAATCGGGAGATCCCGTTCGGATGTTACCTGTTGATTACTGGTGTGAATTCGCCACCCGACTTCTACGGGAAAGTCCATA
>JANXVQ010000264.1 GCA_025351545.1 Spirosoma sp. | reverse complement strand
GCGAACGACTACTTGCCCATTTTTATAAGAAAGCCCTGCTGACAATAATGAATCACTTTTTTGTTGTGCTGGCTATTTCATTTAATGAAACATTCAATTATTCTCAAACATTACTTTATCTGAGTGGCGTTTTTGTAGCAGGTGCTATTGGTTTTGTTTGCCTTAGCCGTCTGAAATGGATGGAGAAGAGTCTTAACTTACAGCAGTTTCACGGGTATTCTCAAAAATACCCAAAGCTCGCTTTTGTTTTTCTTCTCGCCTGTCTAGGTGTGTCAGGCTTTCCAATTACACCTACATTCATCGGTGAGGATTTGATGTTCACGCATATTCACGAAAATCAGGCTGTTCTGGCCTTCTTTACGTCGCTAAGTTTCATTATTGATGGCTTGGCTATTATCAGAATTTACGCCCGCGTGTTCCTTGGGCCATACGAAAAGTCCATGTACGAAATGGCTTATAGATCATACTAATTATGAATTAGTATTCATTGACAGGAAAGTGCTATTAAGATTTCTCCCGATACCGCTTCCCTATTTATCTCCCTGCTGAGTAACTGGAAAACCAACTATCAACTTTGACAGAGTTTATAACTCTGTCAAAGCTTGGAGCATCAATAAAAATGCCTGGAAACTATATAAAAATTTGCGTAATTGGTCACTCAATTTGCATAGTCCGTCAGTGACTAGGCGCCTGTTTGCCCTGATCTTTGTGATGTACTAATAATAATCACATGAAAACGCTGTTGAAATCCGAAGAATTGATTCAGTTTCTGGGGGCTATTTATTTGTTTTCCCGCCTGAGTTTCGCGTGGTGGTGGTTCCCAGCCTTAATTCTGCTTCCTGACGTTGGTATGATTGGGTATCTTGTAAATCCGGCAATCGGGGCTGTTTTGTATAATGTTGTTCACCATAAAGGGCTCGGCATCGTTGTTGGACTTTTGGGCTTAATAATAGGCAGTCAGATCCTACTATTGGCTGGTATAATTCTTTTTGCCCACTCAAGTATGGACCGTATGTTGGGCTATGGCCTGAAATATTTTGACAGTTTCAAACACACGAGTATAGAGAATTTATAGGGTGGGCGGGCGGTCGTTAGAGACGTTTGATTTATCGAAAGGGTATCAAACTTTAGTTGAGTAGGCTCAAATACGCTTTCCCGAGGGTGGGGCTATGCATCATGACCCAGGCCAAAACCCCTATCGACATTGGATTGACTAGTTCGCCAAGTTTTAGGGGAATGTTCGGGTTGCCGGTGGTCGCTACAATTTCTTGCCGGAGAGCCTGTACCTACCGAATGAAAACACGACCGTCAGGATCATGAAGCTGATCGGGATTCACCCCTACTGCGTGGGCCAAAACATCAGAATCAATTCCCTGTTGCCGGGCTACAAATAGAATTAAGTCGATAGTGGCAACTGAAAGGGTATCATCCGTTTGTGATTTGGTCATAATTTATTTCGTTACGCAAGTTCCTGAAATAGTCTGATGCCCGCAATAATCGACTGCCATACCAGGAAAATACCTCGCCATCTATCAGTAACACCTGCGCTGCCGGGCAAATTTCCTGCAACTCCCTAACGTGTTTTTGCATGAATGGGTAGGGTTCCGACGAGAGAAAAATTAAATCTGGCTGCGCTTGTTGCAGATCGTCAGGCGTGACTTCGGGGTAACGGGTCTGGTTGGAAAAAGCATTGGTGAAACCGGCTACTTCGAGCATCGAGTGAATAAACGTATCGTTTGCGGCCACCATATAAGGCTTGCGCCAGATTAAGTAAGCAACCGTTAGTGAAAGTGGAGGGAAAGGCGGCAGGAGACGGGTCTCAATTTGCTGAGCCAATATAGCCGCTTCGGTTGCCCGCCCAACCAAAGCACCCACCTCCCGAATCATAGCTAGCGCATCAGGTAACGTTGTCATGTCTGTAACATGAACGGGATAATAACGCTGAAGTGCTTCGATTTGCTCGCGCGTATTTTCTTCCTTATTCGCAAGGATAAAATCTGGCTTTAATGCCTGAATTTGACCAATATGTAGTGTTTTCGTGCCACCTACAGCGGCCTTATTCTTAACTCTATCGGCCGGGTGAATACAGAATTTTGTGATACCCACAAGTTCATCCTCTACGCCCAGATCGAAGAGTAATTCGGTTTGTGATGGTACGAGAGAAATGATACGTTTGGGGTTCATAAAATGGACATTCGGCAGTTAAAAAAGGCGATTCAAGACGTATTTAGACGCTTTTGGCAAAATTTCACTGAGGAGTTCAGGATTTTGTGCAACGTTTACTACCAGAATCCTTCATTCGACCATGAAACAATTTATTTTCACCTTTTTTGTTGCCGGACTTTGCGCCACAACGCTCTACGGCCAGACACCTAATTCAGGCAAAATTACCTACGAAGGTATGCGTCAGATTGACCGCTCACAAATGAGAATGGTCATCAACGGGCAGGAAGTTCGGCCCGGTAGTCCTGGGGCACTCGATGCCCCCGAGGGAGCGCCAGAAGTGATGTCGTTCACGCAGAAACTCGTTTTTTCGGGAACGATGGCGAAAGAAGAACGCGACCGGCAGCAGGGCGGGATGTTTCGCCGGACAGCCGATGGCGGTGGGCCTGGTGGAGACCGACCCGGTGATGGCGGCAATCGCCCGGCCGGCACTACGCGCATGACGCCCCCATTTGACCAGCAGACGTTTCTGGATTTGGCGAACCGCCAGCGAATTGATGTGCTGACGGTAAAAAAAGATTCAACGACTAGTGATATATACCGTTCCGAAAAGCCAATGCCAGCCGCAACAGATTGGAAGGAAGTCGATAAAACCAGGAAAATTGCGGGTTATATGTGTCACAAAGCTACCGCTACTCGCCGAAAAGAAACCTACACCGTTTGGTACACCACCGACCTGCCGTTTACCTATTCGCCCGTTGCCGACCTAACGCCCCCCAAAGGTGTGGTTTTACAGATCGAATCAGACAGCGAATCGTTTAAAGCGACTGGTGTTTCGATGGAAGCTGTCGCCGAATCCAGTGTGCAACCACCCAAAGATGCCAAAACCATATCGGCTGACGAGATGGAACAAATGCGCCGAAAGGGAATGGCTGATTTCCGGCAGAAGATGATGCAGAATATGCCGATGCAGGGCCGGAATTAACAGCAGTAAAGAACATATAATGAATAATGGATAATTTGAAATGAGAAACCTACTGACTATAAGATACTTGCTTCGAGTTTCGTTGCTTATCGTTCATTATTTATTGTTCATTAGTTTTAGCGGATTTGCCCAATCGCCGGGTACTATTCGTGGGGCAGTTGTGGATTCGATAAGCCGAAAGCCGCTTCTCGAAGCGTCGGTATCGTTGCTGTCAGCCCGCGATTCATCGCTGGTGACGTTTGGAATTACCGATGGCGAGGGAAAATTTGTCTTCCCGAAAGTGGCCGAAGGGCAATACCGGGTGTTGGTGACTTATGTGGGCTACCGAAGCCGCGCCCGTCGTGTTTCAGTCACAGCCGCTAATCCTGCTGCGGATGCCGGAACGATTGATTTGGTGGCACAATCGCAAACCCTCACGGAGGTGTCTGTACAAGGCGAAAAAGCTCCCATTGCGGTGAAAGGTGATACGCTGGAATTTAATGCAGGCTCGTTTAAAACCCGTCCTAACGCTCAGGTGGAGGAATTGCTTAAGAAATTGCCCGGCGTACAGGTAGATCGAGATGGTACAGTTACAGCTCAGGGACAGGCTGTTACGAAGATATTGGTGGATGGAAAACCGTTTTTTGGTAACGATCCTAAAATGGCGACCCGTAATCTGCCCGCCGACATTATTGATAAAGTACAGCTTTTTGACCAGTTATCAGAACAATCAGCTTTTTCGGGTGTGGATGATGGCGATCGCTCCAAAACGATCAATATCACAACAAAAAAAGATAAACGAAAGGGTTCGTTTGGCCAGCAAACAATTGGGGCCGGGCCAAAACCTGGTGACGATGCGCGGTATTCTGGTCGGGTAAGTTTGAATCAGTTTAATAATGGTCAGCAGATTTCGGTGTTGGGTATGGCTAATAACGTTAACCAGCAGGGTTTTACCGCGCAGGATTTAGGTCTTGGCGGTAACTTTGGCGGTGCTGGACAAGGCCAGGGTGGGGGAGCCGGTGGTGGCGGTAATGTGATTCGTGGCGGAGCTACCGGAGGGGCAGGAAATGGAAGCGGTCAGGTGGGGAGCAATGCCATTACCCAATCATGGGCGGCAGGGATCAACTACCGCGATGGCTGGGGGAAAAAGATTGACGTTGTCAGCAGCTACAATGCCAGTAATACCAATACCCTCACCGACCAGAAAAGCCGCCGTGAAAACGTGCTGCCTAACCTGAGCACATCGGGTACAACGACTCCCAAAACGGATTCGTCATTTGTGCGGAATCAAACGAATGGTTCCAATAATACCAATACGAACCAGCGCGTCAATCTTCGACTCGATTACCGGCTCGATTCAATGACAACGATTCGGGTTATTCCAAGCTTGTCGTGGCTAAGTTCAACGTATAGCAATCAAAGTGATTCACGAACGGTAAACGCTCAGGGCGTGCTGGCCAATTCGAGTACGACCAATTACAACTCCATCGGCAACGGCTTAACCGGTAATAATTCCCTGTTGCTGTTTCGGAAATTCCAAAAGCGTGGCCGGACATTCTCTGCAAACTGGAACGTAGCCTTAAATAACCAGGATAACTCGGGTATCAACCAGTCTGTGAACAAGTTAAGTCGCCCTGTTTCGGCGACGGGTAGCTCTGGAACCACCACCAGAACGCCCGATTCGACAGGCTTATATACGCAGATTATTAATCAGCGGAATGACCAGCAAACGCATTCCATGACCAACAGTATTAATGTAAGTTATACGGAGCCGCTCTCAATGCGTCAAACGCTTGAATTTCATTATACATTATCAAACAACCATAATACGTCGAACCGGGCTGTAAATGATTTCAATGAAACAACCAGCCAATACAATCAGCCGAATGCCCTGTTAAGCAACCGTTTTGTAAATGATTATGTGACAAATCGGGGCGGGCTCACATGGCAAACCAAACGATTGAAATACACGTATGCTCTCGGTCTTGATGGGCAACAGGCAAGCCTGCGATCAGATAATCTGAGCCGGGAAACGAACCTGAGCCGCACGTTTGCCAACCTCCTGCCGAACGCGTTGTTTACCTATAACTTTGGAAAGAGCCGCACCTTGCGTCTTACCTATCGTACCCGAATCAACGCGCCGTCGGTCAATCAGTTACAGCCGGTGCCGAACAACACCAACCCGCTTAATGTTCAGCTTGGTAACGCCGGTTTGCAACCTGAATACGCGCACACCATATCGTTGAATTTCAATCGCTTCGAGCCGTCAACTTTTCGGAATCTGTTTGCTTTGTTGAACGTTAGCCGAACGGATAACAAAATCGTCAATTCTACCATCTTTACCCCATCGGGAGCGCAAACGACAATGCCTGTAAATACGAGCGGGTACTATACGGCAAATGGCTCGCTGGTGATGGGACAACCCATCAAACTTGGGGCCCAGAAAGCCAACCTAAGCCTGACAACGAACCTGACGTATAACCGGGGAACGAGTTTTGTAAACAACCAGGCAAACCAGGCGAAAAACTGGCTGGTTGGGCAAGGAGCGAGCCTGAGTTCAAATTTTGTGGAGAAGCTGGATCTGAATCTGGCGGCTAACATCAATCTGCAATCGGCAAAATATTCGCTGCAACCGCAGCAAAATACAACCTTCCTGAATCAGACGGTTACGTTCGATGTGTACTACCAACTGCCTCTCAACTTCACCTTTTCGACGGATGTTTATTTCAATCATTACGGTGGAAATTCGGGTAGTGCCAATCAGTCGTTTACGCTTTGGAATGCAACATTGTCCCGACAGTTATTTAAGCAGAAACAGGGCGAAATTCGGTTTCAGGCGTTCGATATGCTAAACCAGAACCGGAGTATCGTTCGTAACGTAACAGATACCTACACGGAGGAAGTCCAGAGCCGGGTTTTAAATCGCTATTTCATGGTGAGTTTTGTGTATAACCTACGCCGGTTTGGCGCGGGTGTTACCCCACCAAGAGACCCATTCAGCCAGCCGGTGCGAGGCCAGGGACGAGGTTTTCGCCAGGGTAGTTAATAGGCTGGCATTCGCGCCGTTCTTCTCCTTTAAAAATACATTTATGTGGTGGATTTATGCCTTACTTTCCGCGTTGTTTGCGGCCCTGACGGCAGTACTGGCCAAGGTTGGTATTAAAGGCGTTAATACAGATTTGGCGACTGCCATTCGTACCGTTGTTATTTTATTTGTGGCGTGGGGTATTGTGTTCTCGCGTGGCGGAATCGAATCATTACCCACCCTGACCCGACAGAACTGGGTATTCCTGATTTTATCCGGCGTAGCCACGGGTATGTCATGGATTTTCTATTTCAAAGCGTTGCAGCTCGGTAAAGTCTCACAAGTGGCACCAGTGGATAAACTCAGTGTAGCCATTGCTATACTCTTTTCGGTTCTCTTTCTGGGCGAAGTCTTAACCTGGAAAGCGGCTATTGGAGCCATTCTAATTATTGGCGGAACACTAGTGTTGATTCTGTAAGGTAACAAAATGGTGCCGTTCAGCTGCGTTCATTTTTAGGAAAATTTAATCTGATAAACGAGATTATTATTCGTTACTAAAGTATCGCCTTACTTCTCCAGATAACTCTTTTTTATGAGCGCTTTTGACCGACTTGTTCCACTGCCCGGTAGTGAAAAATCAGCACCGGATGCTACTCTGCTAAATACACTCGACCCAAATGAGGTACTGACAGTCACCGTTCGTGTCGTCAGAAAACAACCGCTTACACCTTTGGTTAGCACTAAATCCGGCGTGCCCGAAGTAATAAGCCGAAGTGCATATGCCAGCCAATACGGTGCTGAACCTGGTATACTGAAACAGGTAGAAGCCTTTGCAACGGCCTGCGATCTGAGTTTAGTGGAACAGAGCGCAGCCCGGCGTAGTGTCTTGCTGCGGGGCACTGTTGCCCAGCTGGAACGGGCATTCGGCGTATCGCTGGCTAACTACCGCATGGCCGACGGAACACAATTTAGAGGTCGTACCGGCACCATCAATGTACCCACTGAACTTGTTGGTCGTATCGAAGGTGTATTTGGGCTGGATAATCGCCCGCAGGCACAGCCCCATTTTCAGGTGTATAATCCAGTAGCTGGTTCGCAAATCGCTCCTCGGGTGGGGAGTGTTTCCTTTACCCCACCTCAATTGGCCAAACTTTATAATTACCCAACCGGCGTAACCGGAAAAGGCCAATGTATTGCCATTGTTGAACTGGGAGGTGGGTTTCGTAAGGCGGATATAACGACCTATTTTGCCGGATTAGGGCTAAAGCCGCCAACAGTCGTGGCAGTTTCTGTCGATGGTGGACATAATGCGCCCAGTATGGCCAACGGGGCCGATGGTGAGGTTATGCTTGATATTGAAGTAGCGGGGGGCGTTGCACCCGGTGCCAGTATTGTGGTTTATTTTGCGCCAAATACAGATCAGGGATTTCTGGATGCCATTACAACGGCCATTCACGATACAAAATATAAGCCATCCGTAGTTTCCATTAGCTGGGGATCTGCTGAGAAAAACTGGACACAACAGGCACTCACATCATTCAATCAGGCGTTTGAGACAGCCGCTGCGCTGGGCGTAACTGTTTGTGCGGCAGCGGGCGATACGGGTTCAGATGATGGCGTAGGGGATGGGAAAGCCCACGTCGATTTTCCCGCTTCCAGTCCGTTCGTGCTGGCTTGTGGAGGTACTAAACTTACCGCTGCCACCAACTCAATTTCGGCTGAAACCGTTTGGCACGAAAGCAAGACCAGTGCTACCGGTGGCGGCATAAGCGATGTATTCGGCATGCCCGATTATCAACAGAAAAGCCACGTTCCCAAATCCGTAAATGATGCCACTCGAATTGGTCGGGGTGTACCCGATGTGGCTGCTGTAGCCGACCCGGCCACAGGATACGCTGTGCGGGTAGATGGGAGTAACCTGATTATTGGCGGCACCAGTGCCGTAGCGCCACTAATGGCCGGATTAA
Source organism: Spirosoma sp. (assembly GCA_025351545.1). Lineage (GTDB taxonomy): Bacteria > Bacteroidota > Bacteroidia > Cytophagales > Spirosomataceae > Spirosoma. Next base: position 570 of record JANXVQ010000264.1, on the reverse strand, counting down.
TTGCTCTGATTAATCAGCAAAAGGGTAAGCCTGTCGGATTTATTCACCCGATTATTTATGCGAATCCGACCGTTTTTCGCGACATTACGCAGGGAGATAACAGCACGACTACGGATAATAAAGGCTATTCGGCTACGGCGGGTTGGGATGCCTGTACGGGATTGGGCGTTGCCGACGGTACAAAACTCGCCAACGTTTTAGGTAGCCAGACTACGGTGTAAGAAGTTAGTTTTTATTGTATTACTTGCCGCCCATTACTGCCTCAGCCTGAACGCTACTCGGCCGCAAACGGGCTACCCGGATGCCCGACAGACGTTTGTGCCATAGTACATATTCGCTGATCGGGTAGGGCGTTACAACAACCATGCCCTGATCTGATGATGCGTGCAGAAGGTGCATCCGGCCGTTGGGTTGCCGTACGGCCAGCCCTACATGCTTCATATCCAAGCCGGGCCGGGCCGCTATCATCATAACTATGTCGCCTTCCTGCAACTGAGCCTCCGCTTGCCGAATATTTTTTGCGGGGATAAACGAAAATAACTGATGGCTCAGTGAGGCTTCGGTCAGAGC
>JANXVQ010000578.1 GCA_025351545.1 Spirosoma sp. | reverse complement strand
CCTTCGCGGGGGCTTTAGCAGCGGTAGCGGCTTTCGCCTTTGCTGGGGCTGCTTTTTTTGCCGATCCTTTTGCCGGTGTTGGGTCGTCACCGGCTAGTTTCAGGCAATCTTCGAGCGTCAGGGTAGCGGGGTCAATATCTTTCGGGATTTTGACGTTACGCTTGCCGACGGCCAGATACGGTCCGTACTGCCCATTAATGACTTTCACGGCTGGATTCTCCGGGAATTCTTTAATGTATTTGTTGGCTTCAACTATTCGTTTCGCCTGAATCAATTCGATGGCTCGTTCAAGTGTCAGATCCGCTAATGATTCATTTCGAGGTAACGAAACATACTTATCCTCGAACTTAACATAGGGACCGAAACGACCTTTTCCGGTTGCTACTAACTTGCCTTCAAACTCGCCCAGCGCTTCGCTCACCGACTCGGCCCGCTTTTGTTGGATGAGTTCAATGGCCCGATTTTCATCAATCGTATACGGATCGTCTTCTTTGGACAGCGATACGTACTTGGCATCATGCTTTACGTATGGGCCAAACTTGCCAATGCCGATAGTCATGGGCTGATCCTCAAAAAAACCAACTTCGCGGGGCAGAGTGAACAGATCCAGCGCTTCCTGCAACGTGATGGTTTCAATCAATTGACCATCGCGCAGATTGGCATATTGGGGTTTCTCTTCGTCGGTCGATTCGCCGATTTGCGCATAAGCGCCGTACTTACCCAGCCGTGCCGACAATTTCTTGCCAGAGCGCGGGTCGATTCCTAAATCACGCGCTCCCGTTTTGAAGGCTATCACGGATGAGCCCTGAATCTCTTCAATATTTTTATGGAAACCGCCGTAGAATCCTTCCAGCATTGTCTGCCAGTTCATCCGACCATCGGCAATCTCATCGAAATCTTTTTCAACCGTCGCCGTGAATTTATAATCGACGATGTCGGGGAAGTATTCGACCAGAAAATCGCTCACCACGATACCCGTATTGGTTGGAAACAGCTTCGCTTTTTCGGAGCCAAATGTTTCCTTACCACTGGTTTCGCTGATTTGATTCTGCTGGAGGGTGTATTCAATATATTTACGTTCCTGGCCGGGTTTATCCTGCTTGATAACGTAACCCCGGTTGATAATCGTGGAAATAGTTGGCGCGTAGGTCGATGGGCGACCGATGCCCATTTCTTCTAATTTCTTTACCAGCGAAGCTTCGGCATAACGCGGCTGCGGGCGTGTAAATTTCTCCGTAGCTTTCATCTGGCCCAGGCTCAACCCTTGCCCAACGGTCAGCGGAGGCAACATGCCTTTAGCATCTTCGTCGTCCTCATCATCTTTCGATTCGAGATAAACGCGAAGAAATCCATCAAATTTAATCACCTCACCCTGCGCAACAAGTTCGCCAGGAAACGATTTTGAGTCTGATGCCTTACCAAAATTTAAGTCAGGCACATCGACAAATGGGCTGTCATCGACGTTCGTCTGAAAAGTAGTTGTTACGCCATTCGCAAAGCCAATTTTAATCGTTACGGTCGTGCGTTCGAGTTGAGCATCAGCCATTTGTGAAGCAATGGCGCGTTTCCAGATCAGTTCGTACAGCCGTTTCTGGTCGCGGTCACCACCGGCATTACGATCATTGAAGTTCGTGGGTCGGATGGCTTCGTGGGCTTCCTGCGCTGATTCGTTCTTGGTCTTAAACTGCCGCGTCTGAATATATTTCTCACCAAACTCCGAACCTATTTCGGCTACAGCCTTATCAATCGCTTCCTGCGAAAGGTTGGTTGAGTCGGTCCGCATGTACGAAATTTTACCTGCTTCGTACAGGTTCTGGGCAATCCGCATGGTGCGATCAACCGAGTTACTAAGTTTACGCGCCGACTCCTGTTGCAGTGTCGATGTTGTAAACGGTGGAGCGGGTGATTTCTTGGCGGGACGGGTCTCTAAATTCTTAATCGTAAACGTAGCGCCAACACAGGCTTCCAGAAAAGCGCGTGCTTCGCCCGGGGTTGCAAAGTTCCTGGCCAGTTCGGCATTCAGTACTTTGTTGCCGTCAACGATAAACTGCGACGTGACTTTAAACGACGATTTTGCCGAGTGTTTATCAACTTCGCGTTCCCGCTCGACTACGAGCCGCAGCGCCACCGATTGCACCCGACCAGCCGATAGTCCCGTGCTGCCACCCTTAATTTTTCGCCACAGTACAGGAGACAGTTCATAGCCAACCAGCCGATCCAGCACGCGCCGGGCCTGTTGGGCATTTACCAGATCAACGTCAATCGTGCGGGGCGACTTTATAGCGTTCAGAATGGCACTCTTTGTGATTTCCCGAAAAACGATTCGTTTGGTGTTGTCACGCAGGCCAAGGGCTTCTTTCAGGTGCCACGAAATAGCTTCACCTTCGCGGTCATCATCTGTTGCCAGCCACACTTCGTCGGCCGCTTTGGCAAGCGATTTTAATTCACTAACTAACTTCTTCTTATCGGGTGAAACCTCGTACGATGGTTTAAAGCCATTGAGTACGTCTACGGCCAGCCCATCTTTGGGTAAATCGCGTACGTGACCAAAACTGGACTTCACCGTAAAGTCTTTACCAAGATAGCCTTCAATGGTTTTCGCCTTTGCCGGCGACTCCACTATGACTAAGTTTTTTGACATAATTAATGGTCAGGTTGATACTGTCTCCGCTCCCTTTCTTCCTCGAATCCGGCCAAATATAGACGCAAAAGACTTGACTTGTGCAAGACAGGTTATGGACGACGAGACAAAAGGGGAGGATTTTTGTGTCGCAGGAGGGGTTATATACACGTAACAACACGTATCGGCTCACAGTTCGGATGTGCCGCACAAAACCCGTATAAATGAGTAGAAATGGCCTGTTTCGCTATTATTTTTGATTAAATCAGCCTCGTGGAAATTATTTTTGGAATACATCCGGCGGGCATGAATATTTTTTTAGTACTTGCCTTTTTCCTTGCCGCTACAGCCTGCCTGCCGGAGGCATCAATGGCTAATCGTATGGCGCCTGTGAAAGCTCTTTTTCCCGAGACGGATATGGCAAAAATGGATGAAGATGAAGTGCCATATCCGTCTCCTCCATCACCATCTCCAGGTCAGCCTTCCGTTCCGGTTACCCGTCAATTTATTCGGAATGCAGAGATGCGCATTCGGGTAACTGATGTTAAATGCAGACCGATGTCGCCCTGAACCCGGAAGAACCTTTTTATGCACAAATCTGGCATAATCTGACAGATGGTTTTCGATTGTTGGGCGATGCGTTGGTTAGTGTATTTTATTTCCTGCCAATTGGGATCGTTGGAATAGG
>JANXVQ010000013.1 GCA_025351545.1 Spirosoma sp. | reverse complement strand
ACGGTATCCAGCTATCGGCATCGCCAACGTTCCAGGTGGTGATGCCGTGCTGCTGCGCGGTTGGTATCAGCGTTCGGTAGGCGCGCACAATAGCGGCAAATTTTGTCCGCTGTTTGGTCAGGTCGGCGTCGGTCAGCACGTAATCCGCTTTGGTGCCGTAGTTAACCCGCACGTCCAATTCGGAAATATGCACCAGCAACCCCGTAGAGGCTGCATCGCGAATGGCATTCTGAATAGACGCATCGGACTGACTGATGTTGGTGTGCATCTGCAACCCCAGCCCGTCCAGCGGTATTCCCCGGCGTTTGAAGTCGGCGGCTAAGGCCAGTACGGCGGCTAATTTTTTGGCACTGTTCTCGTGGCCGTACTCGTTGTAAAACAGCTTTACGGCGGGGTCGGCCTCGCGGGCGTAGCGAAAGGCGCGGACCACATAATCCCGGCCGAGGTGGGTCAGCCAGATGGTTGGGCGCAGGGTGCCGTCGTCGCTGAAAGCTTCGTTCACCACGTCCCACGACGCAATCCGGCCCTTATAGTGGCCAATGACGGTTTGAATATGGCTTTTGAACAACCCTTCCCAGGCTAGCGAATCGCCCTGAAAATTGGTAACCCAGCCCGGCAGCGACTGATGCCAGACGAGCGTGTGGCCGTGCATCCGCTGCCGGTTAGTCTCCGCGAAGTTGACCAGCACATCGCTCCCCGTCCAGTCGTAGCGATCCTGCACCGGATGCACGTTTCCCATTTTCAGGTAGTTTTCGGCCGTTACGCTGCTGAACTCGCGGATGACCACGCGCCGATACAACGTGTTGCTATTAAGTAGGTTAGGATTTATCGCGGCACCAATGGGAAACGGAAAGGCGTCACGCAGCGTGGCGGGTGGCGCGGGTATCGCAGGCGTAACCGGGTCCGTACCCGCCGACTTGCAGCCTAGCAGAATGAGCAGTCCGAGCGTTGCCCATGCCATGAACCGGGCAGGGCCGGTGGGCATGCGCTGAATACCAAAATCATTGGCTGAGGGGTTCATGGGTCTTACTGGTTTTTTTCTGCTACTGACTTAATCGAAATACATTCAGCGTCTACCCTTTCTTTTTTTGCAGGGCTTCGTAGCGCAGCAGGGCTTCGAGGTAGTAATAATCAGCGTAAACGAGCGGCACGTCCACTTCGCTTTTCATGGGCTTGGCTCCCACGCTATGGGCCAGTATAAAGTGGTTATTTCCGCCCGGCTTCGCTTTGTATGCCGGTCCCGACAGGCTTTGCAGCATCTGCGTGGCCGCCTGCCGGTAGGTGTTGGCCTCCGGTCCTCCGTAGGTACTTAGTTCGAGCAGGGCCGAAGCCGCAATTGCCCCCGCCGACGCATCGCGTTCTTCGTTCGGAATACCGGGCGCATTAAAATCCCAGTACGGAATTTTGTCGGCGGGCAGGTTAGGGTGGTTCAGGTAGAAACCGGCAATTTTCCGGGCCTGCTCCAGATATTTTTTGGCTTTCGTTTCGCGGTACATCACCGTGTAGCCGTACAGGCCCCAGGCCTGTCCCCGCGCCCAGGCCGACCCATCGGCTGCGCCTTGCGCCGTTTTTTTTGCCGCTACCGTGCCGTCAGGGTTATAACAGATCACATGGAAACTGCTGCCATCGGGCCGGTAGTGGTTTTTCAGGGTGTTATCGGCGTGGGTCAGGCAGATGTCCCGCAGCCGCTTGTCGCCCGACGTTTTAGCTGCCCAGAACAGAAACTCCAGGTTCATCATGTTGTCGATGATGACCGGATACGTGTAGGTTTGAAACTTCTCCCAGGATTTAATCAAACCCACATTGGGGTTGAAGCGGGTGGCCAGCGATTGCGCTCCGGTCAGCAGAATGGGCGGGTAGGCCGGGTTTTTGGTCAGTCGGTAGCCGTTGCCGAATGGACAGTAGAGCATGAAGCCGAGGTCGTGCGTGGTGGTATTGGTTTGCTCTTTCGCCACGGCCATTGTCCAGCGGTGGGCGGCTTCTTTCCACTTCGGGTCGCCGGTGCGCTCGAACAGATACCAGAGCGAACCACCAAAGAACCCGCTGCACCACCAGTCCGATTTCATGTCGCGTGGGCTGCCGTCGGGGTTGGTCGATTGCGGGAATTTAGTCGTGTCAGGATGCGCCCGCAACATGCCTTCGTACTGCTGAGCGGCAAAGGCAAACTCGCGGTCAATGTCCAGCGGTGCCTGCGCCCGGCCGGAAACGGTGGCCATAATAACCATCGAAATAATGTATAAGCTCTTGATTTTCATAGTGTTAATATGGGGAAATGAAGGTCCGGTACCGCTGTCGGTGGTCGTCGGTTACCTGAACCAATCAGACAAAAGACATGGGTCGGTGACAGATCAAGGTACTACTATTCGGGATACGCCCAACCCGGTTGTTGTCACTGAAAACGAAATAAATCCCCCGACGGCAAAACCATCGGGGGAAGCTCAACCGCACCGGCGGTCCGGCTATGATGAACACTAATGCGGATGATGAATACTGATGCGAAGCGACCAGTTGTCAATAGCCTGGATTCTGGTCGGCGGGCGCAATCTGATCGTTGTTATCTACCTCGCTCTGCGGAATGGGCATTAACTCGTACTTGTTGGCCTGGAAGTAAGCAAGCGGTTCGCCCAGCAGTTTGCCCGCGCCTACTTTACCCGCTGTACGCCACCGTGTCAGGTCGCGGGCGCGAACCTGCTCGCCGGCCAGTTCGATAAACTTTTCGTGGGCCATCGCCACAAAAACCTGATCCTTCGTCGTCACCGGAAAGCGTTTGGTGGGGTATGGCGTCAGGGCCACCGACTTGCGGGCGCGTACCTGATTGAGGTAGCCCACGGCCGTAGCCGTGTTACCCAACTCGTTTTCGGCTTCG
>JANXVQ010000447.1 GCA_025351545.1 Spirosoma sp. | reverse complement strand
CACAACGCTTTTTCATGAAATACGTCTCCCTGTTATTGATTCTGGTCAGTACAGCCCTGAAAGCAGTTAGCCAGTCCGACACCACCCTTACCGCAGACGACTCACTGCGTAAAATTCAACTCAATGAAGTAGTCATATCCGCTTCACGAATAGCCGAAAGCATCCTGAAGTCCCCGGTTAGTATTGAGGTGCTGGATGCCCGACGAATCCGGCTCTCCGCTCAACCCTCGTATTTTGATGCAATCGAAAATATCAAGGGCGTTCAGCTGCTTACATCCAGTCTGGGCTTCAAAGTTTATAATACGCGCGGCTTTGCCGCCACAACCAATGTTCGTTTTGTGCAACTCGTTGATGGTCGTGATAATCAGGCTCCCCACATTGGCGCCCCCATTGCCAACGCGTTAGCCCCGTCTGACTTAGACATTCAACAGGTTGAGTTGGTGCCGGGTGTTGCTTCGGCGCTTTATGGCATGAACGCCCTGAATGGGTTGGTCAACATTTTAACACGCAATCCGTTCGATTCTCAGGGACTAAGTGCCGCACAAAAGACAGGACTCAACCATGTTGGAGACGCGACCCTACCGACCAGAGTTTATTCCGAAACCAGTATTCGTTATGCCCACCGATTTAGGAATCGGTTCGCTTTCAAAGTGAATCTGGTTTATCAGCGGGGCTACGACTGGGTAGCCGACAACCGCGATGACCTGAACTCCAACGGCAATGCATCCCTGAGTTTATTCGGAGCTGATAATCCGGCATATGATCCGGTCAACGGCTATGGTAACGAAGCGGCCAACCGCCGAACCATTATGCTGGGCGGTAAACGATACAGTATTGGTCGAACGGGATACTATGAAGTTCAGGCCACGGATTACCGATTGAAAAACCTTCGGGGTGATATATCACTGCATTATCGCTTCTCGCCAACGGTCGAGCTGGCGTATGCCTACCAGGGATCTACCTTGGATAATGTGTATCAGCGCACCAATCGCTTTCGGCTCGATAACTATCGGCTCGACCAACATAGTCTGTCCTTGACCACGCCCTCAATTCAGGTCCGGGCCTATCGGAGCCATGAAAACACCGGCGACTCCTACAACATCCGGTCTATGGCAGAAAACATTGACAAGTCGTTTAAGAGCGATAATCAATGGTTTTTCGATTTTACCAATCAGTTTAACACCGATACCCAGACTGGTTTAGGAGTACCGGATGCGTTACGTGATGCCCGCTCCATCGCGGATCAAGGGCGCCCGGCTCCGGGTACGGCAAACGGTCCGTCGCCACGGTTTAACGACTTGATTGCTAAACTCCGCGACATTAACAACTGGGACATTGGCGCGGCTCTCCGGGTGCAGTCCTGGATGTACCACGTAGAAGGCCAGGTCGAACCGACGCGAGTGCTCTGGAAACACTTTCGGGAGCAGACCGGCATCAACATTCAGGCTGGATTTGATTTTCGGCGGTATGTCGTTTTTCCGGATGGTAATTATTTCATCAACCCCACCGAGGCAGGTAAAAATCTTGTCTATGGCAAAACCGGTGGGTTTGTTCAGTTGAGTCGCACCTTTCTGGATAATAAACTCAAGGTGGCCGGAGCGCTTCGACTCGACAAAAACACCTACTTCAACGCCCGCCTGAACCCTCGTTTGTCGGTTGTCTATTCGCCAACAGACGCGCACAACATTCGCCTTTCGTACCAGAATGGCTATCGGTTTCCCTCTCTGTTCGAGGGTTTTACAAACATCAACTCGGGTGGGGTAAAACGAGTTGGTGGTTTGCCGATCATGTCGCAGGGTATTTATGAAAACGCGTACCTTGTCACCTCGATTAATGCCTTTCAGGCGGCCATCACCACCGATGTTAACACCAATAAACTCACTACGGACCAGGCAATCCAGAAAAACAAAGGGCTCTTAAAAAAGAGTCCCTACACCTATTTAAAACCTGAACAGGTCAATAGTTATGAACTGGGTTATAAAGGGTTGTTTTTCAAAAGTCGGCTTTATGTGGATGCTGACGTTTATTACACAGCGTACAAAAACTTCATCGCGCAGGTGAATGCCAACCTGGCGAAAGGCACGAATCCCGATTCGCTGGCGTATTACTTTTCGTCGTCGACCACCCAGGATCGATATCGGCTGTGGACCAACTCACAAACACAGGTTTATAATTACGGAGCCAGCCTGGGCGTTCGGTACAGCCTGACCCAAAACTGGTCGGTGGGGGGCAATGCCTCCTTTGCCAGGCTCGACCGGGCCGATAATGGCGATGGATTGGAGAGTTCGTTCAATACACCGCGTTGGATTACGAACCTGAATATCTCCAATGGCAATCTGTGGCGCGGCTTTGGCTTCTCGGTGAACTACAAACACCAGGATGCGTTTTTGTGGCAGTCGGAACTGGCCACAGGCAACGTATTGGCCATCAATACGCTGGATGCTCAGGTGAGTTACCGGATTCAAACGTTGAATCTGTTGGTAAAAGCAGGAGGTACTAACCTAACCAATAAATATTATTACACCTTTATTGGTGGTCCGGCCATTGGTGGACTGTATTACACAAATTTGGTCTGGGAGCCCAGGTTTTTGTTTGGTAGCCGGTAAGTTAGCCAGCATCTGGGTTCACCAGCTACTAAAGCTGAGTCATTCGCTACCGTTCGGACAAATGTATTTCAACTTTCATGGCAACCGAATAAAAAAATCGCCTGATATTTTATTAAGTAGTTGATTATCAATTGAAAACAGTGATTATTGCGCTGGACTTACTAATCAAGGGTTTTAGCCTATACTGTTGAAAATAAATGTTTGTATCGAACAAAATCAGTATTCGATGACGGGGAGTACTACTAACCTTGCTGAAATTATAGTTGAGCAACTACACCACTTGTATAAACCAGAAAGCCACCTAATAGTACCTAAGTGGCTGATTTTAAGCCTTGGTATTGCAGGGTTAGAACCTACGACCCCGATACCAATTTTTATTTGATCCTCTTACTTAACAATCACTCTTCTCTTTATTATTTGCCTCAATTCACGTAAACTCATTGCACATTACATTGCAATCGCAACAAAAAAAGCACTCAACATCGCTGTTAAGTGCTTGATTATCAGGAGCCTCCTATAGGACTTGAACCTACGACCCCTTCATTACGAATGAAGTGCTCTACCAACTGAGCTAAGGAGGCTTTTTAACAGCTCTCGGGCAGCTTTTGAGAGTGCAAATATAACAGAGTGGAATTTAAGAACGCAAGTATCAGTTCTATTTTTGGTAAATTTGCATCCATGATTTCCATTACTAACCTATCGTACTATCTCGGTAGCCGGGCGCTTTATGATAATGCCTCGCTACATATTAAGCCTAACCAGAAAATAGGCCTCATTGGTCTTAATGGTACTGGCAAATCGACACTGCTCCGTATTATCAATGGCGAATATCAACCCGACGGTGGTATTATCTCAAAGGCGGGTGATGTAACTATCGGTTTTCTAAACCAGGATTTACTATCATACCAGACCGACGAGTCAATTCTGGCTGTGGCTATGCAGGCGTTTGCCCGGCAAAATGAACTGCAAGTCAAGATTGAGGAGTTGCTCCAAAAAATGGAGACCAATTATACCGATGATCTGGTTGATAAATTAGGAAAGGCACAGGAGGAATTCGACGCACTTGACGGCTATACGATTCAGTCTAAAGCAGAAGAAATTCTGGAAGGGCTTGGCTTCTCGACCGACGATCTGAATAAACCGCTAAGATTATTTTCGGGTGGTTGGCGGATGCGGGTTATGCTCGCAAAATTGCTGTTGCAAAAGCCGTCGCTGCTAATGCTCGATGAACCAACCAACCACTTGGACCTTCCGTCTATTCAATGGGTCGAAAAATACGTTCAGAATTACGAAGGGTCTGTAATCGTGGTTTCTCACGATCGGGAATTCGTTGATAATGTGGTCGATACCATCGTTGAAGTATCGGGCTCAAAATTGAATTATTATGCTGGCGATTACTCCTACTACATGGAGGAAAAAACACAGCGTAATGAGATTCAGAAGGGTGCTTTTGAAAACCAGCAGGCTAAAATTCGGCAGACGGAGCGGTTTATCGAACGATTTAAAGCAAAAGCATCAAAGGCTAAACAAGCCCAAAGTCGGGTTAAACAGCTTGAGCGCATGGAGCTTGTCGACGATGTAATCGACAGTAATGCACGGGTCAATTTTAAGTTTAACTTCTCTCAGCAACCCGGTCGGCACATTTTGCATTTAGATGACATATCTAAAGCTTATGGTGAAAAACGCATCCTGACCCATTCCACAGTTCGGCTCGAACGGGGCGATAAGGTGGCGTTGATTGGAGCCAACGGACGCGGAAAATCAACGGTGCTACGTATCATTTCGGGCTCAGAACCCATGGATGGAGAGCGGCTATTAGGCTACAATGTATCCTTTAGTTTCTATGCCCAGCACCAGCTTGAGTCGCTTCGGTTAGAGGATTCAATGCTGGACGAACTAAAAAGCGCTAATCCAAGTAAATCTGACGGCGAACTACGTGGCGTTTTAGGATGCTTTTTGTTTTCGGGCGACGACGTATTTAAGAAAATTAAAGTGCTGTCGGGGGGCGAAAAGTCGCGCGTGGCATTGGCGAAGGTGCTGCTCTCACAAGCCAACTTCCTGTTGCTTGACGAGCCGACCAACCACTTGGACATGCAGTCGGTAAACATCCTGATTCAGGCGTTGCAGCAGTATGAGGGCACTTACGTAGTTGTTTCTCACGACCGGTATTTTGTGTCGCAGATTGCCAACAAAATATGGTATATCGAAGACGAACAGATTAAGGAGTATCCAGGTACTTATGATGAGTATGAATGGTGGCAGGAAGAGCGCAAGGCACAGGGGATAATTACGAAGCAACCTGTCGACAACTCGAAGATGCAGCCCGCACCCGCACCAGTTCCAAATGGCAATGCGGCAAATGGAAAGTCTACTGCCAATGGTCGCCCATCGGACGATGAACGAAAGGAATGGCAGAAGACGCTTAAGCACCTGAACCGTCAGACCGAAGAGTCGGAAGCCAAGATTGCTCAGTTAGAAGATCGCAAAAAATGGCTTGAGACCGAACTCGCCAATCCCGCTACCTACGGCAATGATAAACTGATGCAGGCCAAAAACGACGAGTATAGGCACGTAATGGCCCAAATCAATCAACTACAAGACGAGTGGGAAACCGCCATGATTGAAGCTGAACAGTGGGAAAAAAAATTAGTGTAAGGGTTATTAACCACAAAGGCACAAAGAACACAGAGCGTTAGATGGTTCAAAATTATCAACTTGCTCTCCGTGTTCTCGGTGCCTTTGTGATTGTATTGCTGCATATCGCTCAGCTTCACCGCATTGCCTACCATAAATATCTTGCCGGGCGTCGGTCTGCCCAACTTACTACGGCCTTGTTCAGGCCCCGCACGTATCCATCAACAACTGAATTTCTGAATTGAGCAGCAGAAGGTGTTCGGGTAGGAGAGTACCCTGGCGCTGTAAGTCATTTATCTTGCCAAAAATTGCCAGCGCAATTTGTTGAGGCACATGCTCATTTAGCCATAAGTTATGAATGCCGAACGATGTACTTTCTGTGAACTCCCTTTCCAGAGCGACAGGTTCTTTAAATGAGGATTATCGGTCAGATTCAGCAACTCGATAATGAGCACGACAATGAACGAATAAACACCTATTCCTACCAAAAGAGGTAGTAGCTTGCGCACGGTGTCGGCCCGGTTAAACGTGATAATAAACCGGAACCAGTCCTTCGGATTATAATTGACCACATATACTTTTGGTTGAGTCGACTATAATCATACGGGATTTTGCGGAGGTTATCAATTTTTAAATTCGGCTGACGTTGTCAACTTTGTATAATTCTGGCCGTTCGGCAGCGTTCACTTACCAGTTATAGTACAATAAAATCCTGATGAATGTTTGTTCCCTTCAGATTGCTTACTGTGTTGTTGTTCGGGATTCCGATATCCCCGTTGTTTGCCCAGCAACTCCAGACCATCGACCGTATTTACGATCCTAAAGTTGAAACTGTATTGCTGTTTCCGCAGGTCAGTACCAATCTGAATGACCCGGCTTTAACGCTGAATCCACCCGTTATTTCGCTCGACGAACAAGTTTTCCTGCAACTTGAATTCGATGATCTGACGGCTGATTATCGCTCATTTCGGGCTCGTCTGGTTCATTGTAACGCCGATTGGCAACGATCCGTACTAAACGACATTGAGTTTACCTACGAATACAACGACAATCCGATTACAGAATATCAGACGTCTATAAACACGAAAATCCCCTATTTTCACTATCGCTTTACCCTTCCCCGTGTAAAGCTTCCCGGCAATTATTTGCTGGTTATTTACGACGAACGTAACCGTAACAACATTATTTTCACCCGCCGTTTCAGCACTTACCAGAACCGCGTAATCGTATCTGCCGAGGCACGTTTCTCGTCTAATCCGGCTCGCCAATTCTCCGATCAGCAAATTGACCTAAGCATTAATTATAGAGGGTATCAGGTAATTTCGCCCCAGGATGATTTCAGGGTGGTTATTCGCCAGAATTACCGCGACGACCGTGAAATTCAGGGATTACGTCCTACCAATGTACAAGCCTTCGATCAAACGCTGGAATATCGGCTCATTGATCTGAGCAATAACATGCCGGGCGGCAATGAGTTTCGGTTTTTCGATACGCGAACTATCCTCTCCCGCGCCAATTATATCGACCGCATCGATCGCCCTGCCGACCACAATATTGCTTATGTGCAAGTCGATCGGCCACGTAATCAGGGCGTTTATGTGCAAAGCGACGATTTTAACGGGCAATTTGTGATCGACCACCGCGAAACAGGCAACGGCGGAACAAACGCCGACTATATCGAAACCATTTTTACGCTTAATACGCCCGAAGTACCGAATGTAGAGGTTTACGTTAATGGGGCATTCAATTTCTGGCAGAGAAATGATCGCAATCGCATGACGTTCGATGCGCTATCGGGTGCTTACCGGGCTACCATGCTGCTTAAACAGGGCGTTTATAACTATGATTATGTTGTCGGGACAGCCGGACCACAACAAAAAGTGGATGAGAACTACATTGAAGGCAGTTTCTCATCCACTGAAAACGACTACGAAGTCTTTGTCTATCACCGCCCGCCCGCTTCCCGTGCCGACCAATTGGTGGCCTATCGGAGAGTCGGGATAAATAAGCGGAAGTAAACTTGAGACCTATACCGTTTTGAAAACGGTATAGGTCTGATAAATAGTTATGCGCTGTGTAGAAACTCCATAATGTCGCCGTCCTGAACGACGTATTCCTTTCCTTCTACGGCTAATTTGCCCGCTTCACGAACGCCCGCTTCGGTCTTGAATTGCGAAAAATCGGGTAGTTTCATTACCTGTGCACGGATAAATTTCCGCTCGAAATCGGAGTGAATAACACCGGCGGCCTGTGGTGCTTTCCAACCCCGGTGAATCGTCCAGGCGCGAACTTCTTTCACGCCCGCCGTGAAGTACGTGATCAGCCCCAGCAATCTATAGGATTCCTTAATGAGTTTGCTCAGACCTGATTCGGTCAGGCCATATTCACCCAGAA
>JANXVQ010000401.1 GCA_025351545.1 Spirosoma sp. | reverse complement strand
AAACAGCCACCCCGTCCAGACAACCGAAAAAGCCTGAATACCTTTCGTAGGCGGGGTTGTGTAGTCGCCATTCATAAACGCAGCGTCGGCAGTAAGAGCCGCTATCTGACCTTCCAGGCGGACCACGCCATGCGGATAGTTTTTGGCTGTGCCCGCCGTTGCCACAATACGGTCGGCAAAAGTGGGATAGCTTACTGCCCATTGAAACGCCTGTTGAGCCCCCATCGAGAAGCCAACAATGGCCCGCAGATGCGAAATTTTTAATTGATCGACCAGTAAATGATGGACAGCCTCAACATTATCCCGAATCGTCATAATCGGAAATCGAGGGCCATGATAAGGTTCGGGCGTATTGCTGGGCGATGATGACCGGCCATTGCCAAAGAGCTCAGTGGCTACCAGAAAGTATTTGGTAGTGTCCAGCGCTTTCCCCGGCCCGATAAGCCATTCATAACCATGATAGGTCGCCATGTAGTGCGATGGAAGGAGAATCGCATTGTCATGGGCGTTGTTCAGATGCCCATACGTGCCATACACGATCCGGGCTTTAGGTAATGTGGCTCCGTTTTCGGTTCGGAAGTTGTCGATAACAAACTCAGTACGTCCGTCAGGTGTTATCGGCTGAGCCAACAAACGTTGCGCCAGGAGAAGCAGCAGAAATAATTTCTTCATCGTTCAAGGAACTTGTAAATCCAGATAAAGAATTTTCTTTAATCTGGATATTTGTGTAAAAAGATGTAAGTGATCAGGCAGATTTTAGCCTGGTGGTTGGTTAAAATCACCCATGTTTCATTTCCACTAACTCTAAAAATAATCGGGCGGCCGGTTCAATCAGGTTATCGTTGAAATCGTAGTTGTCATTATGTAGAGCTGGCGAATCTTCGCCGTTACCGATGCCAAACATAGCACCGGGATAATGCTGTGTAAAAAGGCCAAAATCCTCACCCCACTTGAAAGGTTCCTGTTTCTCGATAAACGAATAGCCCAGTTTCAACGCACTTTTCTCGATCTGTTCCACAACCTCTTTATCGTTTTCGTTGGCAAAGAAAGCTTCGGTATAATTGGTTGTTATACTGATGCCACTATCGGCAGAAAGCTCTGATAATAAAGCTACTAATTCGGCCGTAAGCGTTTCCATTCGTTTGGCATTTCGGGTTCTGAGCGTCAGATGAATCTCGCCATAACCCGCCGATATTCCATACGATTTTTCGCCCATTGTCGTGTAAATTGGGGTGATGAGCGCGAAGTCATCGGACTGCGGATCTGGCTGTTGCAACACTTTACTTTTGAGTGTGAAATCGGCCATCACATAGGCCGGATTAAGCCCTTTCTCGGGTTCGGCGGAATGCGATACGTTGCCCGTAAACGTTATGATGATACTCAAAACCGATGATGTAAACGAACCCGGTTTGCACACAATTACACCCTGTTTATAGCCCGGCAAATTGTGAAGAGCCAAAGCCCGGTGGGGACGAATAGCCGCAAAAACGGGGTCATTCAAAACAGTTTCGGCACCTTTGCCCGTTTCTTCGGCAGGTTGAAAAAGTAAATAAACCCGACCGGTCAACACTGTTTTTTCTGATAACAAAGCGGCCAGTCGGGCGAGAATTGCCGTGTGTCCATCGTGCCCACACTTGTGCGAGACGCCTTCAATTCGTGATTTATGGGCAAACGTATTTACCTCCTGGATTGGCAACGCATCAGTATCCGCCCGGATTAATGTAACGGGACCAGTAATCTCCTGACCGTATTGCAGCAACAATCCAGTTCCGCCAACCTCGCTAATTGTAACCGGATTAAATTGACTGACAAACGTTTTTATCCGTTTCTGAGTCTCTCGCTCCTGCCCCGAAACTTCGGGAAACTGGTGAAGCTCGTATCTGAATTGAGTAAAGATATCTGAGTTTTCTGAAGTCATGGAGGGTAGAGTACATGTAATTGTAATCCTGTCGGAAAATCTTACATCTTTAACTGTCTCGTCCTGAAATAGGCTTACACTAATTTTGTGAACTTATGGGCGACAAGAAACAGCCAACAACACGCGAAAAAATTGTCCTGGAGTACCTTACAGGCGGGGTTACGTACCGTCAACTCGAAGCCAAATGGGGCGTTG
>JANXVQ010000385.1 GCA_025351545.1 Spirosoma sp. | reverse complement strand
GTTAAAATCTTTCCTCAAAACCACGGGCGCTTGACTTTGAATGACTTCTTCAAACCAGTAATCAGTAGAAAAGCGCCCAAAAGTCCGAAGATAATCGCCAGTATCGTAATGTGTAAAATGGCGAATACCACGGCTACCAGAATTATAAGGACCGACGCTTTGAGTTTCCAGCTAATGCGTTGCCACCAGTTCAACTCAGGGCGTAATTTTATACCCAAACCCTGACGAATCTGGTTACCCAATTTAAGTTTTTTCTTTGGTCTTGGGTCCGGCTGCCGGTCAGTCGTCTCGGTCGTTGGTGCCGATAGCAAAGATTGCATACGGTGCATACGGCGCTCAATATGATTACCCGCTAGTTGTTCGGGCTGACTGTTACGACTAACAACAACGGGACTGGCTGGCAGCGGCACATCAGATACCGGCAAATTATCACGTAATGCTGAATCTGAAGGCACTGTTTCCGCTTGAGTTACTGACGGTTTAACTGATGACCCAGCTGCCGCCGAATGGGGTGTTCGTTGAAAATAGGCAACAGGTCGGTGGCAGGACGAAAGGAAAAGGCATAACGCAGCAGCAAAAAGGGCAATGACGTTCTTCATCAGGTTGCAGGTTGTACGAGCAAAAATTGCAAAAGTAAAAGTTCTCTCTACAACGAATCAGGCAGGGCTGTTAATATGATTCAAGCTAAAAAGCTTAGAGCGTGTTGGGGAATTATGGTTGGGTTAGTGGCTTGACTGGCGTAGTTGCCATACTATATGACAAAAGACCCGATTACATCACGACTCTCATTTCACGTATTTCTCCCAGTTATGCTGTTCTCTAAATCCCAGAACTTCCCGGATTTTTCGATTTGAAAACAAGGCTTCATGCTCCCCCAATTCGCGACTAATGGGCACACCAGGGAAGAACCTTTCAGCCAGTTCTTTGCTGGGAAGAATGGCCCCGTTGTGATCGTTGCCAGCATTGAAAATCTGATAACCAAGACTGTCTTTTTGCAAACATAAATCCACAATCTGTCCCAGGTCACGCGCATCTATATAACAGAAGGCATTCCGGCGTCGCACTTCAGGGTTCGTAAAATAATGGGGGAACAGTTCAGCGTATTCGTGCGGTTCAATCACATTACCGATACGCAGGGCATAAATATCAAAGCCTGACCGTCGCTGGAAGCTACGGGCCGTTTTTTCATTGACCACCTTCGATAAGCCGTAGCTATCCATGGGATCAACATCATAATCCTCTTCCAGCGGCAACACGGTCGGGTTGGTTTGGCCATCGGAAAAACAGATTCCATAGGTGGTCTCCGAGGAAGCAATAATAATCTTTTTAATGCCCAGCTTAACAGCCGCTTCAATCACACTATAAGTACCTATCGTGTTGATCCGAAACGTTTCATTATCGGGTTTGAGTAAGATCCTGGGCACGGCCGCAAAATGGACCACCGCATCAAATTTAGGTACGCCATGACCGGGCTCCAATTCATCCAGGCCGGCATATGAACTCATGGCATTAAACATTTGTCCAGAATCCGTAATATCGGCGATCAGATTATCGACCCCTGGGTGATCCAACGGCGTCAGGTCTACATTCATCACTTTATGGCCTTGCTCGAGCAGGTAGGGAATGACGTGCTTTCCTGCTTTCCCCGATCCGCCGGTAAAAAATATTCGCTTGTTAGTCATGTATTCTTCTAGTTAATACTGATTTTTCCTGCTACTAACCAATACGGTTTGAGTTGCTTATTACCCGTCAATTTCACACTTATTCGTTCATTTAATGATATTGAGGGTCGTGCCTTAAGAATGGGTTTGGAATTGAGAAAGGTGAGAGTCGTGTCAACTCTGTAGCGACCGCCCCGACGGCCCGGCGACTCTCAGCAGGCTGCAATTTCGCCCTTTCTTGACCTAAAATGCAAACGACAACATGATTTACGTCAGATTATCAATGCCATACTCTGGTTATTGCGCGGGGTCGCACATACGAATGCCTGGACCAATCGTATGTGCGACCCCGTTCTTTCAGCAAACCGTTCGTTACCACGATCGAACCGGCAAGCACGATGTAACAGATTACGATTGGGAACAATACCTGCGTTTGGCGGATGAATTAGTCCGATGGGTCTGCCTACCTTTGTGTATATGACTCCTGATAATGATCCCCGACCCTGGCAAGTCGAACAATCTGAATACATTCACCAATTGCCTTGGTTTACAGTTCGTAAAGACGCTATCCGAATGGAAAATGGGGGCGTCATTCCGAATTACTTCGTTTTTGAATACCCCGACTGGGTCAATGTAGTGGCTGTTACGACAGACGATCAATTAGTGTTAATCCGGCAATATCGGCATGGCATTTCGGGCGTTCATTATGAACTCTGTGCGGGTGTTATTGACCCGAACGAAGAACCTCTTGTAGCTGCCCAACGCGAATTACTGGAAGAAACCGGTTTTGGTGGCGGCCATTGGGAGCCGCTAATGACTCTATCGGCTAATCCCGGAACGCACACCAATCTAACACATTCGTTTCTGGCAACGGGTGTCGAGTTGAAACAGGCGCAGCATCTTGAATCAACGGAGGAAATTATCGTACACATTGTATCGCCGGAGCAGGCACTGGACATTATCAATACTGGCGAGATGATGCAGTCGCTTCATTTAGCTCCCTTACTGAAGTATTGCCTAAACCGGAGTTTTCATGGTTCTATCGGGCAACGTTGATTGTGATTATGTGAGTCGTTTATGCTTTATAACAGTATCCGGGCGAGTATCTTTGCCCTCCAGATTGATCTAATAGCTTGACTGAAAATCAGAACCAGTCAGCAAAATCACAAGAATTAGCGTTTAGAATGATTATCCCACTTGCCCACCGCGCCGACCAAACGCAGGAATATTATTTCTCAGTAAAACTGGCTGAAGTCCGCCGTCTTCAAGCGGCCGGTCATGACATTATCAATCTTGGCATTGGCAATCCTGACCTAATGCCTTCGCCCAACACAATCGACGCGCTCATCCAGTCGGTGCAACAACCAACAGCGCACGGCTACCAGACGTATAAAGGTATCCCGGCTCTTCGGCAGGCCATTGCTCAATTTTATACTCATACATACGGTGTTTCGCTGGATGCAGACACCGAGATTTTACCTCTTATTGGGTCAAAAGAAGGCATCACGCATATTTCGTTAACGTTTTTGAACGAAGGCGACGGTGTGCTCGTGCCCGAGCTTGGCTACCCGGCTTATCGGGCAGTAAGCCAAATGATAGGCGCCACTGTTCGAGAGTACCCATTGTTAGAGCATGGCGGCTGGCAACCCGATTGGGATGTTTTGAC
>JANXVQ010000381.1 GCA_025351545.1 Spirosoma sp. | reverse complement strand
GATGACATGGACGCAAAAAAAACTGCCGACATGGCAAAGAAATATCCAGAATCAGTCGTGGGTGTTAAGTTGGCCCATTTCAACGGCAATGACTGGCTACCAACAGACCGCGCGGTCGAAGCCGGAAAGCTGGCTAACATTCCGGTTATGATCGATTTCGGAGGTAGCACGCCAACACTATCTATCGAAGAATTATTTCTGAAACGCCTGCGACCGGGTGATATCTTCACGCATTGCTTTGGGCAATTGAAAACCCGCGAACCCATTGTCGATGTAGCGACCAACAAAGTAAAACCCTTCGTTTGGGAAGCTCAGAAAAAGGGTATCATTTTCGACGTGGGTTATGGTGGAATCAGTTTCGCGTTTTCGCAGGCTATTCCGGCGATCAAAAACGGCTTCTACCCCAATACAATCAGCACCGATATTCATACGGGCAGTATGAACAATGCTATGAAAGACATGCTCAATGTGATGTCGAAATTTATGGCAATGGGCATGGATATTCCAAGCGTTATCAAAGCCAGTACGTGGAGCCCGGCGCTGGCTATCAAGCGGCCAGAATTGGGTAATCTGTCAGTTGGTTCAGTGGCTGATGTTGCTATTTTGAACCTTCACGAAGGCAAGTTTGAGGTGCGGGATACCGGCTATTTCGGTTTCTTCGATTACACCGGCCATAAAATTGAAGGCAAACAAAAGCTGGAATGTGAAATGACCATTCGAAAAGGCAAGATTGTGTATGACCTGAATGGCATCGCAAACCCGGTTGTCGTAACCCAACAACCGCGTCAGTAGTAAGTAATTAAGCAGATTAAATCAGGTCGCCATAAAATGACGGCAGCGACCGCTTTGCCGGCCCACCCCTAAATCTCCTTCAGGGGTGGGCCGACAAAGCGGTGAAGTAGCCTTGAAATAGAGCTTCGTATTATTTATGTGAACTAATTTCACGCTTTACGCCCACGCTTTACGCAGAAAACGAAGCCAGTTTTTATGGAATATGTTTTCGATATCGTCTGCTGAAAAGCCCCGTTTCGCCAGTAAACCAGTCAGGTTTTGCAGATCGGCAATCGTGTCTAAATCGCTGGGCGATTGTTCGATGCCATAGGTGCCATCCAGGTCGCTGCCGATGGCAATGTGCAGACTGTTTCCGGTAAGTTGGCAGATATGGTCGTAGTGGTCGATGATGGTTTCGAGGCTGATGCCGAAGCTGGTCGGGTTGCTTACGCGTTGGGTGAATCCCGGCTTCATCATCCAGGCGTCGAAGCACCCGCCTATCACACCGCCACGTTCCGTTAACTGGTTGATTTGATCGTCGGTAAGTTGGCGCTGGTGAGGCACCAATGCCCGGCAGTTATGGTGACTCGCCCAAACCGGTCCTTTATAGAGTGCCAGAGCCTCGTCAAAACCCTCGTCGGTGAGGTGAGTTGCGTCTAAAATAATGCCCAGCCGATCCATTTCTTTTACTAATTCACGACCTTGGGCAGTCAATGGGCCACTTAAACCGGTGCCGGGTGCATAACGTCCTGTGCTGTAATGGGCAGGGCCAAGCGCCCGTAAGCCATAATCATAGGCTTTTTCGAGATACGACAGATTGACTAACGAGTCAGCCCCTTCCAGGCTAAGAATATAACCGACGGGCTTTTGTTCATTTGGCATTGTTTCGTCGAGCCAGAGCGTCAGGTGACTTTCCAATCCGTCCCGATCCCGAATCTGGACCATTTCACCGGCATCGCTCATCACTTCATACCACGCCCGTTGTGCCTGCGTCATGGCCCACGCCTGCTCGGGCGAATTCCACCCCGCCCCCGGCAGATTACCGTTACTCTGGTTGAATCGGGCGATCTGCGTAGCCACCACCAGGCCAATATTTCCCCGGCGGAGGTCGGGTAGGGAGACGGTTCCTTTCGACCGGTCGATTTTATCGGTCATACCCGTTTCTTCCTGACGGATTTGATGAGCTGATTTTCGATAGTCACGGTTCCATTCCAGGGCGTTCAACGCCATGTCGAGGTGGGCATCAATTATAAACATGGGTTATTGATTATTGGGTTTCCATCGCAACGGTGAACCGTCCTCACAGTGACAGGTTTAAGAATCTGTCACCACTTGATTACAAACCTATAAGGTTTCAAAAACCTTATAGGTTTAAAGGCATAATTACTTAACTAAAGATTATGCGAAACAATTTTGGTTTTTATCGCGCTCGTGCGCTAGGTAAGCCCGTTGTG